>JAPYUD010000328.1:0-4606 GCA_029936215.1 Pirellulaceae bacterium
TCAGCAAGCCGCTTCCCGCGGTTGCTCCCCCGAAGACACTGAACTGGGATCGTTGGAAAGGGCCGACCGAAGACGTGCCCTATCGATTCTTGAAAGATGGCAAAGCTGGGCAGACGCTAGTGCGGACGCTGGGTGACGGAAGCATCGACGCCTCAAACTGCCACAAGGAATTCCGTTGGTGGCTTCAGTACAGCGGCGGCAAAATGACGGATTGGGGCGCCCACCATGTTGACATCGCCCAGTGGATTATCGACCAATGCGGACCGGGCCAGGGTCCCACGACAATCAAGCCGGTGATGGCCGAAACCAGGGTCCCTTTCGATGAGAACGGCCATCCAACTCTCGACGATCGTTACAATGCTCCCCACCGATTTACGGTGCACGTGACGTTTCCTAACGGTGTGCTGATGGAGATTACTAGCGAGGGTCGTAATGGAATCCTGGTAGAAGGAACAGAAGGTCGGATCTTCGTTAACCGCGGCACCATCGCGGGCAAACCGGTCGAGGATCTCGCCAACAATCCTTTACCGGGCGACTGGCTGGAAGATATTTATGGCGGACCGGTTGTCGAACACGTGAACAACTTCTTTGACTGTATCACAAGCCGCAAAAAACCTGCTTCCGACGTGTGGACGCATGTCGCGGCAATCAACACGTGCCACTTGAGTAACATTGCGATTCGCTTGAATCGGGAAATTGAATGGGATGCCGCGACGCAAACGATCAAAGGCGATGCCAAAGCAAGTGCTCTGCTGACGAGAGATCGCCGCAAGGGATACGAAATCGAGATTTGAGCAACCGGTACCGCTGTTAAACAGGAACCATTTATTGTGATGACGAACGGTGCTCACGTAAGTCGCCGCAGCGCGATCAAAGCTTCACTCGGGATGACTGTTGCGTCGCTAGGTCCGGGAGCCATTCCCCGTGCCTTTGGTTTCGAAAGCGCCAATGCACGTCCGCGTATCGCCGTGATCGGTTGTGGGATTCGTTGGGATAAGCGTGTTTTCGTTGCCGATGGCCGTTATGGAATCGGCAAACAGTTTCCCAGGTTTGGTGACATCGTCTCAGTGTGTGATGTCGATGCGAATCGGCTTGCCCGCGCGAAGGATATCGTTAAAGGATGGCTCGGCAAAGTTCCCGACGGGACCGGCGACTATCGAAAAATTATCGATGATCCGAAAATCGACGTCGTCCATATCAGCACGCCGGACCACTGGCACGCGAAGGTTGCCATTGAGGCAATGCTGGCAGGTAAAGACGTCTATTGTGAAAAGCCAATGACGCTGACGATCGAAGAAGGTCGGCTGATTTGTGATGTCTGTAAAAAGACGGGCGCCGTATTTCAGGTAGGCACCCAGCAACGGAGCGGGCCCCAGTTCATCAAGGCGATCGCCATGATCCACGATGGTCGGATCGGCAAGTTGCAGCGAGTGCAATGCGGAATCGGTGGCGCTCCAACAAGCCCAGAGATCTCGGTGGCCAAGCCCCCTAAATATTTTGATTGGGACCGTTGGCTCGGGCCATCTCCTCCAGCTGAGTTCCATTTTCAAACGGGTGCACCGAATATCATCAAGTCGTGGTCGCGAACCCATTACGAGTTCCGGTGGTGGTACGACTATTCGGGTGGAAAACTGACCGACTGGGGTGCCCATCACGTCGATATTGCAACCTGGGGCATGGGGAAAACAGCCACCGGACCAGTTTCGATCGATCCAGTCATGGTCGAACATCCTGTTGAATTCAAAGACGGTTATCCGACGGTTAATAACCGGTACAACACTGCCACGAAGTTCAATATCAAGGTCGTCTACGACGACGGAGTGGAACTCACGATTCGCCACGACACAGACAACGGCATCCTGTTTGAAGGGTCAAAAGGTCGAATCTTCGTAAACCGAGGCAAACTGGTCGGCAAATCCGTTGAGGAGTTGGTATCCAATCCACTGCCAGATGGGGCACTTGAAAAGGTCTACAAGAATCGTGAGTTGACCGACCATGTTGCGAACTTTTTCGAAGCGGTTGCAGCACGTAAAGAGCCGATCTCGGATGTCTTTAGCCATCACCGCGCGTTAACCACGTGCCACCTCGCCGGTATCGCCGCTCGCGTCGGCCGCATGATTCAATGGGATCCGAAAAATGAAAGAGTTATCGGCGACGAACTCGCTCAATCTCTTGTTGCGCGTGAGAAACGTCAGGGATTTGAAATAGAGATGTGAACGTATTCGATCTGCCCAGGGGAACCTGCTGGTCGGGACGGCCTCGCAGGTTTCCTGCGGCAGCAACGAGTCAGTGGGTGGGACACATCAGCGTTTGGATGGAAGAACAGAAAATACCGCCGACCGCGTTAGCGAGTGGTAAATGACGATGGCCGAACTACTGGAGAAAAAAACTAAATGATGCACAAGACAATTCGTCTGGTCGCCATCTTTCTCTGCGGCATGGGCCTCGCCGGGGTGCATGCCGAGCTCCAGGAATGTGATGTGCTGGACCTGCAGGCTGGGAAAAGCATCATTGTCCAGTTGGCCAACGAGGGGACCGATGGCTTTGTCGTGGTCGATGTTCTGCAAGCGATCAAGCAGCGACCGGCCCCCACGAAGAAACTCCCCATCAAGGGAGAGGTGTTCCGTATCAAGGATCAGACCGCCTTCCTGATCCTTCCCGAGAAGCCGCACACGGGAAAACCGATTCCCTGGGTATGGTATGCCCCGACGCTGCCGGGCCTTCCAGGCGGCGCGGAGAAATGGATGTTCGAGAGATTCCTGGAAAATGGTATCGCCATCGCAGGCGTGGACGTGGGCGAATCCTACGGCAGCCCTGCCGGGAGGGCCGTTTACACGGCACTCCATGATCAGCTGGTGAAGAAACGTGGACTGGCCAAGCAGGCATGCCTGCTGACAAGGAGTCGTGGCGGACTGATGCTCTACTGCTGGGCGGCAGAAAATCCTGGCAAGGTGAAATGCATTACCGGTATCTACCCGGTTTGCAACATCGCCAGTTACCCGGGTCTTGAGAGGGCCTGCGGCGCTTACGGATTAACCGTGGAACAACTCAAGGCCGAGCTGGCCAGGCATAATCCAATTGACCGACTGGCTCCGCTGGCCAAAGCAAAGGTGCCCATCTTTCATATCCATGGCGACCAGGATCGGGTGGTTCCGCTGGAGGCTAATTCGGGACTGGTGAAAAAACGGTACGACCAGCTGGGGGGTGAAATGACGCTTGAGGTGGTAAAGGGACAGGGTCACAACCTCTGGGCTGGCTGGTTTCACAGCCAGAAACTGGTCGACTTCATCCTCGCCAACGCCGCGAAATAATGAAACGGTTTCCTGCCACTTTTTTTTACCGGAGGGGGCGGGTCACGAGAAATGACGTTCTTTTCACCATGGCTCGCGAAACGGCAAACCGATAAGATAGACAGGTACTGAGGATTTCCCTGGGACTGCATTCTGTGAACTCGCCTTCCATAGCAACCAGCCGTCGAGAGTTCTTCCGCATGGGCGGCCTGGCGATCGGTGCGATCTCCCCGCTGGGGCTTTCCCTCTCCCAGGTGCTGGCGAACGAAGCTGCCAGTGGCGGCCGCAAGCAGATTAATGTGATTTTCATGTTCCTGCAGGGCGGTGCAAGTCATCTCGACATGTATGACATGAAGCCGAAAATGCCCGATGAGATTCGGGGCAAGTATGAACCGGCTTCCACCAACCTGCCCGGCCTGCAGCTCAGTGACCAGTTGCCGAGGCTCCGGGGCTGTGCCGACAAGTTCTCCCTAATACGCTCAATGCAGTCCTACACCTCCAAGCATGGTGAAGGGGATGTGCATATCATGTGCGGAAGCCCGCTGGATAAGAACCTGCAGGCACCGGGGATCGGTGCGGTTCTTAGCCTGCAGCAAAAACAGCAGGCCCCCGTTCCACCCTTTGTGCACATGGGGGACATGAAACACCCGGCCTATAGCGCCCCCGGCTACGGCGGCTACCTGGGCCGCAGCTACAATCCATTCCTCATCGAGCAGAATCCGAACGCAACGGACTTTGCCATCAAGGAATTGGAGATGGCGGAAGGTCTTGACGTGAGCCGGCTGGCCGGTCGCCGGAAACTGCTGCGGTCACTGGACCACTACCAGTCCAGCCGGGAAAAGCAGCTTGAATTTGCCCGCGTCTATGACCGCTTTACCGAGCAGGCGTTGACTCTCTCGACCTCGCGAAAGGCCAAGGAAGCATTTGACCTGTCACAGGAACCCGACTCGCTGCGGGATGTCTATGGACGAAATCGCGTCGGTCAGGGAATGCTGCTGGCTCGCCGCCTGGTTGAGGCGGGCGTGCGATTCGTCACTATCCAGGGCTATGTCGATACAGGAATCTATGCCTGGGATCATCACTGGGGCATCTTTCCTCACCTGGATGAGCAACTCCCCTACTATGACAACAGCTATGCGGCCCTGCTGAATGACCTGGACGACCGCGGACTGCTCGACACGACACTCGTCATCACGGCCGGGGAATTCGGCCGAACACCGAAAATCAATACCCACAAACGCGGCCCGGGGCGCGATCACTGGGGAGGGTGTTTTAGCCTGACCATGGGGGGCGGTGGAGTGAAGACGGGACAGGTG
>JAPYUD010000329.1:0-4603 GCA_029936215.1 Pirellulaceae bacterium
GCTCATCGACTTTTTCTTCTTCACTTTTCTCCTCGTCCGCTGCCAGCAGGGCAGGGCGACCGCTCCCCGCAGCCAGCTTGCCCTGGATATCGGTGGAGTTCAGCAGGTGAAGCGATTGGGCGAGGTTTGCATCGTCACTCCGTTCACACTCACAGGCACTCGCCGCCTGCGGCTTGCCAAAGACCATCAGGAAGTAATCGGTAAAGCCACTGTCGGGTAACTGCACGGCACGGGTACCAGCCGGCATACCTGAAAAGGTGACGGCAGAATTAGCAACCTGGTTGATAGCATCATAAAGCGGTTCGGCATTCAACCGGCGGGGGTAAAAACTCGAAAAATTCTGCTTGTCCGTCACGTTATAGTCATTCGGCTCGGAACTCAATTGGTAAGCACTCGATGTACAGATATCTCGCACCAGGCGTTTCAGATCAAATCCGTTCTGGATGAAATTCTCGGACAGGGCATCAAGCAACTCGGGATTGGAAGGTGGGTTAGTGACCCGCATGTCGTCCTCCGGATCCACAATTCCACGCCCGAAGAAGTGTTTCCAATAACGGTTTACCAGCGACCTGGCAAAGAAGGGGTTCGCGGGATCCACCATCCAGTCAACCAGTTCGTTACGGGGATCCTCGTAAGCCGGGATCTCGAGTTCCTCGCCCCCCAGCCCGGTTGGCTTGCGATCTCCGCTGGTACGAGGGTTACGAGCTGTCGCCACTCCTCCCTTATGAAATACGCTCCCGTTGGGTACGCCACCACGACTGGGCTTGAGGCCCACCTGGGCAAAGAAAGCCTGGAATCCGTAATAGTCATCCTGGCTCCATTGTTCAAACGGATGATGATGACAGCGAGCACACTGGATTCGCAGGCCAAGGAACAACTGCGCCGTATCTTCCATTTGCTCGGTTGCCGTGTTGACCTGCAGGTACCACGATACGGGAGGATGGATTTCGACGTCCCCGGTTGCCACCAGCATGTTGCGGACGAAGCGATCGTACGGCATGTTTTTCTGGAATGCCCTTCGCACCCAGTCGTGAAAACGGTAGGTGACGGCCGTGTTGTTATTGATTCGCTGATTTCGCAGGATCATCACCCACTTATTGGAGAAGTAGTCCCCGTAACCGGGATGTTCAAGCAGGAAATCGACCAGTTTGTCCCGCTTGGCAGAATCCTTGTCCTCGATAAAGGCACGAGCCTGTTCGGCCGTGGGCAACCGCCCAATCACGTCCAGAAACACCCGGCGAATGAAGACCGAGTCACTACTCAATTCGGAGGGAGGTATTCCCAGTCTTTTGAGCTTGGCAAACACATGCTCATCGACATAGTTCTTTTCAGCCGGCAAGTTCGCGACCTCTATCCCCAGCGGTATATTTGCCCGGAAGACTGTTACCTGCCCCTGGAATCGAATCATCACGGCAGCCGAACCTGGCCGATCAAAGACACTGATCCGGCCATTCGTCGCCACGTTGGCCATCTCCGAGTCATTCGACTCGTAGGTCGCCATTCGCGTCACATCTCGAATCGAGTCGTCGCTGTAGGATGCCAGAACACGTAACTGTTGTTCCGTGTTGCTGTTCATATCCCTGACCGCCGGGACAACCTCGATACCTGTGACCACCGGGTCCTCTTCCTCACCAAAAGGCATTCCCTGTTCAATCCAGCGAACAAACAGTTGCCATTCATGGCCCTCCTCTTCCAACCTGCGGCCACCTCCGTGGGGCAGCTTGTTTGCCGGTTTACTCAGAAGCAAGCTAAATTCTGGTGCGGCCGGAAAGATACGCCGACCCCGGTGTTCCTTTACAAGCCACTCGTAATCCTCTTCCGGATAGAAACCGAGAAGGGACAGCTTAAAGCCGTTTTGCCCGCCCGATTTACCGTGGCAGGCCCCCGTATTGCATCCAAGTTTCGTGAAGACAGGAACGATCTCACTGCTGAAGTTAATCCGAAGTGGATTCTCAAAACTCTCAACCCGGACATGAACAACTGCCGTTTTGCCGCCGGCCATCGTCGCCGTCACGTCACACTCACCATCGGCCAAGGGGGTCATAAAGCCGTTCTTGCCGACATCCAACAATCCCTCAACGGACGCTGAATAGGTCACCTTGCCAGTCAGGTCATGTACCTGGCCACTGTCAAACTCTCCACTGACAACAAGTTGCCCGCGGGAATTGGGGCCCTGCAACACGAGTTCCTGTTGGGTCCCGGATTCAAAGCGAATCTGCTGAAGTGCACCTCGTGGCCCCAGCCCTGGAAATTCCGTCACCTCCTGGGCCATAGCATGCCAGCCCAGCATGACAGTCAGCGAAAGCATTGTCGCCAGCGTCCGGCCAGAGAAAACTGAAAAGCGAGAAGTAGCATTCATATCATTCCCTTTAGGCTGTTCTCGGTCGCGGTGAATTCACCCGCCAACCAGCTTTAAGGGAGTTCTTTCAGCTGGCCCTGGCAGGTTCAGGCTGGCGATGAATCCGTCACTGGATTCCCCCCCCGCCGTTTGAAAAATAGCCAGGACAAAAAAGCGAGAGACAGGCCGGTTGGCCTGCCTCTCGACTAAGCGTCGTTAAACCAGTTCCTCGATCGGCTTGCCATCCTCCACCATGTAGACCGGGCGTCCTGCCGGATTGATGTACTGGATTCGTGGGTCGACCCCCAGCACATGGAAGATCGTTGCCATCAGGTCCTGTGGGCGAATCGGCTTGGACTTCGGCACATCGACCTTGGCAGCCGACTCACCGACCACCTGGCCCATCTGCAAGCCGCCACCAGCAAGAGCAAGCGTGCTTAAAGGTGCCCAGTGATCGCGGCCCGCATTCCCGTTTACTTTCGGAGTTCGGCCAAACTCACCACTAATCACCAGCAAGACCTTTTTATCCATACCCCGTTGGCTCAGATCCTCAACAAGAGCCGAGACGGCGTGATCCATCTGAGGTGAACGACCTGTGAGGGCGTTCTTGATGTTGCCGTGCATGTCCCAGCCACCGTAGTTAAGCGTGACAAAACCGCAACCTGCCTCACAGAGACGCCGCGCGGTCAGCAACTGCTGTCCCAGGCCCGGGCCATAACGGTCGACCACTCGGGGATCCTCGTACTTCAAGTCGAATGCCTGCTGCGAACGACTCAGAACCAGGTTGAAGGCCTGTTGCTCGAATGCATCAAGGCCTTCCATCAGCCGACTCCGGTCCGCAGCTCGATTAACGCCATCGAGGCCCTTGAGCAATCCACGCCGGTCATCCAAGCGTTTCCGATCCACTACCAGGGACATGTTCCGGCGGGCTTGCCCACCTGGATCGAAAGGACTGTAGGCTGCGCCCAGGAAGGCCGCACCGTCACTGCCGATGCCGTTAAGCCGAACGTAGGTTGGCATCCCGGTCGCCAGGTTGTTCGCACCGCGGGTACGGGAAAGGATGGACCCCATCGCGGGTCTGCTTGGCAGACCACCATTGTCGATGTTCCGGTTGTCGTAACCGGTCATCACGTAGTGGGTCCCCCCCCCATGACCACTGTTGGTATGGGCAAAGGAACGAACCAGTGCCATCTTGTCGGCTACCGAGGCAATCTTCGGGAAGGTCCCGCCAACCGTGACTCCCGGAATTGGCGTCGCTGCCTCACCGGTGGTACTACGGTATTCGGACGGAGCGGTCATCTTGGGATCAAACGTCTCGACATGCGTCGGTCCCCCCGAGAGCCACAACCAGATGACGGACGTATCCATCGTCCTGCCCGCAGCCTCTGCTCGATGACGCATCAAGTCGGCAAGAGTCAGCGAGCCCATTCCCAGGGTACCGACCTTGATAAAGTCGCGGCGAGTGGTTCCTTCACAATCACGTGACCTTCGGCTGGTTGTAATGCTCAGCATTCGCTTCCTCTCCTTCGCCAAAAAAAATTGTCGGAGTTTGTCTTTCTGCTCCGCCGAAACAATCTTATTTCACTACTGTATTAATCGACATTCTAAGCGACCACGGCTCTTTGTCGCAATGAAAAAAATAGTACACCAACGAGCCAGACTACCTATTCTACGCAAAGCTAGTTCCTCTGGAGGTAAGCCCGCCCCCCAAAGGGTAGGGATACGCTCCGATTGGCTGTTTTTCTTTTTCACGTTACGTAGTCACCCGGTTTCTTGCCCAACGATGGCCGGTCAACGAGAGTCTGGCGGGATATCAACAAACCGCCCTGTTCCCTCTCCGCCAGCAACAAAAATTCGTGATCCATCGGGAGCCAGGTCTGCAAAATTGGAAACGCGATCAAACTCGTGTTCGAAAAGGGGTTCCCCGCTGGTTCCATTCCAGAGCACGATATGCCCCCCGTAGCCGCACGACAAGAGTCGATCTCCCTTGCTGTTGAAGTTTACCCGGTAGATATAATCCTTGTGCTTTTCAAGCGTGTTAAGGAGTTCTCCGGTGAAGACGTCATAGATGCGAATCTTCTTGTCCAGCCCAGCCACCGCAGCCCGTTTCCCGTCGGGATTCAGAGTGACCGAGTAGAGTCCTGCATCACCTGCTGGAACCTGTTTCAACTGCCGTCCCCCGCGCACATCCCAGAGTCGCATCGTTTTGTCTGCGCCACAGGACACCAGCAGGGAGCCATCGCTGCTGAAGGCAACGCTGTAGAC
>JAPYUD010000330.1:0-4601 GCA_029936215.1 Pirellulaceae bacterium
CCGCACGACGAACGCGGCCGCTTCCGATCGTCGCCCCGGCCCCCCGCACGTTCTGGATGACAATGTCCTGGGGCAGGAGCTTGTGGTCCCGGATCGCCTTCTGTAACTCCCGCCCAAAAAAATCGCTCTCCCCGCCCGGGGCAAAGGGGATCACCAGCGTGATCGGTTTCTCGGGATAGCTGCCGTTGCCTGCTGGCGAGAACTCCAGCCGCAGGGTGGCAGTTACCGCTGCCAGCAGGATCACGCCGCGTATCCATTTCCAGTACGGCATCGGCCAGGCCAGGGGAGAACCATGAATCAGTGATAGAAGATCTTCTCGGCGGTCTTTGCGAGCAACCAGGACCTGTCCCCGTCCGAGAGGAAATCAGCCTTCTCTTTAATCAGGTCGATCGAGGGACCGTACTCGTGGCCGTCAACGACCTGGAAGGGACCATCGCTTGCCCACATCAGCCGCTCGGGGCCAAAACTGTCGAGTAATCGACGGATCATCGGCAGCAGGTCCAGGTAGGGGGCCTGTTTCTTGCCCAGGGCATAGTAGGCCGAGACCTTGACTGACACGTTCCGGTGCCGGGCCAGGCGGCAGAGGTTGTCCAGTTCCTTTACTTCCACCTGGCCGCTGATCCCGATCCGTGCGAAGTGGTCGATCACGACCGGCGTGTCGGGGTACTTTTCACACATGCGGTCCATTTCCGGAAGGTACTCCGGGTTGACCAGGTGGCACATCGCCAGTCCCTCGCGTGCGCCGGTTTCCCACATCGCCTGCATCGGTGGACGATCGAGCCAACTGCCTGGCTGGAAGTCGCCCGGGCGGATTCGGAAACCTCGCACCCCGCGGCGTTTCATCTGTCGCATCGTTTTGCCCGGCTGATCATTTTCATCAATCACCGCCACCCCGCCAAAGACCCCGCGGTGTTGCCGCATCATGTCCAGCATGTAGCTGTTGTCAAAACCATAAAAGCTCATCTGGATCAGCACGATCCGTCCTACACCGTGGGGCTTGCAATGGGAAAACAGCTGTTCGGGAGTAAAACTCGGTGGTTTCATCCCCTCGACCGTGTAATTCTCGGCAAGCGGATAAGCGTCTGTATCCGGCGTCCAGACATGCACGTGGGCATCAATCCAGTTTTCCATCGGTTCTCCTCGTCGAGCTGCCTCAACGGTTGTCCCGGCAAGGCCGGTTGCCACCAGCGTGCTGGCCGCACAGCCATGAAGAAACTGACGTCGTGTTGAGCCCCTGTCTTCGATGGACATGATCTTTTCCCCTTGCCTGCTGTTAACCATGGGCCGCCTCCAGTAATTGCTCGATAAGCGGCTCGTCCAGGGCTCCTTTTTCGCATGCGAGTAACGCCCGGTCAACGTGCAGCGGCTGGCTGAAGCCAACGATGGCTGAGCTGACAAGCGGTTGAGAAAGGACGAAGCGAAGTGCCGCCTGGTCCGGGGCCATCTCATTCAGCTGCCCTGCAATCCGGCTGGCACGGGCCAGGTCTCGCTGGTAAAGGTCCAGCGGGAAGAACCGGGTCTTGTAAGTATGTTGGGCCGGGGCCTGGTCCAGCAGGGCACCCCCGGCAAAGACGCGGATGGCAAAAACTCCCATCCCCAGTTCGCCGCAGTCCTCGAGAACCTGTCCGTAGTCGGCTTCCTCAAAACCAGCAGGGGACGGCCGGCAGGCAGTTGGGTTGACCAGGTTATATGGCGTCTGGATGGTGGCAAAACCGCCACTTTGAATCACCTCACGCAGTGCCCCGGCCTGGCCGAGGCCGGTCAGGCCCAGGTGCTCGACCAGTCCCTCCTCCCGAAGCACCTGCATCGCAGCCAGGATCCCTTCTGGATGAAGCACGTCGGCGGGGCTGACCGAGGTGGGTTCCTCTTCCCGCTTGCTGGTGACCGCGTTGTGCAGCTGCAGGAGCGTCACCCGTTCCACTCCCAGCGCCTCGAGGCTCTGCTCCACCGACCTGCGGACCGTCCCGGCGATGTCTCCCAGTTCCCCCGGCATCAGCCGCACCTTGGTCGCCAGGTGGATGCCGGCCGGGTGTCCCAGCTGCTTAAGCACGCTGCCGAGGTTCCGCTCTGAGGACCCCTCGCCGTAACTGGCCGCCGTGTCAAACCAGTTAATGCCCTGCCCGATGGCATGCTCGACCAGCGCCTGTTGCCCGGCGGTCGGTTCGCCGGTCATCAGCTCGGGAATCGGGCCGCAGCCGAAGCAGCAGGCGGAAACTTCAATACCGGTTTTTCCCAGTTGCCGCCGTATCATCACTCCGCCCCGCCTTGCCAGGGAAGTTCTTCCAGGTCGACATTGCCGCCGCTGAGGATGATCCCCACGCGCTTCAGCGGCAGGTCGTCAAGCGAATCGCCAAGCACGGCGGCCAGCGCGGTCGCGGCACTCGGTTCGATCACCAGCTTGGCACGCTGCCAGAAGAGCTGCATGGCCGAGATGATTGCCGTATCATCGACGCGGACAATTCGTTCCACGTGGTCCCGGATGATGGGCCAGGTGAGATCGCCCAGGCTGGTCAGAAGCCCGTCGGCAATTGTGCTGGGTGCCTGCTGGGGGATCCATTCCCCCGCCTCCATGGATCGGGCGGCATCGTCGGCTCCGGTCGGTTCGGCCCCCAGTACCTTGATTCCAGGCGCCAGCTCACGACAGGCGATCGATACGCCACTGATCAGCCCACCTCCACCGACCGGGGTGACAATCGCGTCCAGGCCGGGGACCTCCTCGAGCAGCTCAAGCGCCGTGGTTCCCTGGCCGGCAATCACGCGGCTGTCGTTGTAGGGATGAATAAAACTGGCACCGGTCTCGGAGATCACCTCGGCCGCTGTTGACTCACGAGCTGCCAGGGTCGGCTCGCAGGGGATCACCCGTGCACCATAGCCTTCGACGGCTGCCCGTTTGATCGCCGGGGCGTTATCTGGCATCACGATGTGCGCGGCAATCCCGCGGTTGCGGGCTGCCAGCGCGACCGCCTGGGCATGGTTGCCGCTGCTGTGGGTGACCACGCCATTGGCCGCCTCTGCCTCTGTTAACGAGAGCACGGCATTGGTGGCGCCACGGAACTTGAAGGCCCCGACTTTCTGCAGGTTCTCACACTTGAAAAACAGCTGGCGACCGGAGAGTTCATCGAACGCCTGGCAGGTGATCACCGGGGTCTGGTGGACATGTTCACGGATTCGCTCCCGTGCTTCCTCGATCGCGGCCAGGTTGCATGCATAGGTTGGTTCCATGGCGGCCGCGAACCTCCTCATGAGCGCGAAAGTTCTCGAGTCAGCATGGGGAGTCCCAGCTCGCCATTGAAGCGGTGTCCACCCTCGAACTGGTCTCGATCAAGCCGATCAGCCGCTGCCAGTCCCCGGTAGAACTGTTCCATCCGGGCAAATGCCTCGTCGGCCCAGGGCTTGACGATCAGGCCATCCTCGCTGCCGGTCTCCCAGACGCACGCCCGCGGCGCGATCAGCGATCCAATTTCCGGGACGTCGCCATAACGCAGCAGGCCCGGGATCACCTGTCCTCCACAGCTGTAGCGACCCATGACCCGTTCCTGCATCACATTTAATGCTCCGGAAACCACGGCGCAGCGGATGCCGGGTTCCATGGCAGTCGTCAGCATTGTCATCCGGCCGCCGTAGGAGAGGCCGACGCAGCCGATCCGGCTGGCATCGACCCGGGCATGCTGCCGGAGCAGCTGGTAGCCCCAGAGGCAATCCCGTACGTTCTCGCCCATCAGGACCCTGCCCAGCAGTTGCATGCGGACAAACGTGACGGCACAGGGATCCTGTCCGCCGTAGGCGTCGCGATCCACGCGGCGGCCAAACGGCGTCATGCAGGGAGCACAGACAACGAACCCCTTGGAGACCAGCTGGCGACCGTAATCATAATTTGATTTCTGAATCGCCTCGGCCACTCCCGGCAGGTCATCCCGGCCCGCCACCGTCTCGTATCCGAACTCGCCGTGGCCGTGCAGCGCCAGGATCCCGGGTCCAGGCTGGTCCTGCGTGCGATGTGGTACCAGCAGGTAAACCGGCAGGCTGGGGTGCCCGCTGGCACTGAGCAGCAGCTGGTGACGTGTATGGTCGTCGAGCCGCGTGATATCCTCGACCGTCACGGTCCAGCTGGTCGGCGGCCGGTAATTGCCCAGCAATTGCCCGAGCAGCTGGCGAAACTGGCGTTGCCAGAGCCGCAGCTGGCGAGAATTCATCGAGGAGGGATCAATTTTCATTGACAGGCGCGCATCCCTGGCCGAACGCCTGAGCTCATCATTGACCGTCGTTGGCGGTTCGGCCGAGAAGGCGGCCGCGCCAGGGAAGGCCAGGGCCAGGGCGGTTCCATGAAGCAGATGTCGACGGCTGAAAGTCATCGGGCGTATTTCCCAGGCCGGTCTCAGGCCAGGATTTCCTCGATCGGGTCACCGATCACGAGCGAGTGGGGGCGGCCCAGGAAATCATGGATCCGTGTCTCCGGATTGATCCCCAGCAGGTGGTAGAGCGTGGCTGCCATGTCGGCAGGATCACGGGGTGTGCTGGCCGGGTAAGCGGCCGAGGCATCTGACGCCCCGTAGACCGTCCCCGGCCGGATCCCGGCACCGGCTAGTGCCAGGGAATAGACC
>JAPYUD010000331.1:0-4601 GCA_029936215.1 Pirellulaceae bacterium
GGCATGACCGGCGTACGGAGGACCTGGACACGACCGAGGGGCAGATTGCTGATCCAGAGAGTGATGCAGTGAATGACTTTGACCAGCGTTTGAAGCCGGCCAGTGCCTTCTTCGTGGAACTCTACAATCCCTGGGCTGGTAACGACCGTTTGCCGAATGAACTTTACTGGAACCAGCCGGGGGTTGTGTTGGATGCCACCACGCCAGGGGGGCAGCCGGTCTGGCGAATTATCGTCGTCCGGGGGGATCCCAATAATGCGAATCCAGCCAACCAGGTTTTTGACCACCTGCGAGATCCCGATGACCCCAATCCCAGCCTGCAACCGCGGGGCCAGTATATCGAGCGGGGAATCTACTTTACCGACCCAGCGAATCTGCCGGCAGGCAGCAAGCCGGGAGTTGAACAGTGGTTCCCCTCCAATCCCAACGGACGCCCGGCACCCGTGATACCGGGCCGGTATGCCGTGGTGGGTTCCAGGGGAAAGCTGGTAAACAACCGCTACACGAGTTACATGGGGCGAACCCTGACCCATAACGATGGCTACCTCGATGATGGATCCGATGACCCCATGGCACCTTCTTATGACAACAATGCCGTGGTGGATGAATATGCCCTGACCCAACGATTTGAATTGGTCCCGGATCCGGATCCGAGCGTGGAACAGTTCTTTGTTCTCGGTGCTGCTTATCCGAATAGCTCGCCAACGGTGGCGGTGGCGATTGACCAGCGCGTCTACAACGGGATGCCGCCGGCAACCGCCTCGCTCAGTGTTACCGACCGGATTGGTGGCTACCCGGTATACGACATGGCCAACCCGGGGCCAGGAGGAACGGAATGGAATGGCACCCTGGCAGCGGGAGATGGTGCCTATACGCCTCCCCTGGATGAGCCTCTCGATACACGCTTTCCGACCAACCCGACTTCCAACCTGCCACGCGGCCGGCTGGACCGAACCGGTACGCTGCGAGATTATGCACGGGTTCATCTGCAGCGACTGGCAAATCCCCTGCAAGATTTCCACCCGGTCCGGAATCCCTATCGCACGATTGACAGCAACTCGGTAGACGTGACAGCCTTTAACGGTGTGGCGAATACCAGCCAGGATCCGGCGGGGTCCACGAACATTCGTTTTCGGTCCCTGCAGCGTGGTGACAGTGACCCGAACAATGCCCGCCCCTGGCGCCGTGAATTGTGGTCACATGAGCCGGCCAACCGTGGTGGATTCCCAGCCGATCCGGTGGCGGGGAGCAATTTCCGCTTTGACTATTTACTCAGCCACTCGATGGGGTACCTGAACAAGAAATACTGGCCGTATTATGCACTGGGAACTCCCAGCGCAGGTGCACCTGATACAACCGGTGCAAACGAAAAGACATTCCCATGGCTTAACTGGCTGAACCGGCCATTTGCCAGCCAGTATGACCTGCTGCTGGTACCCCGCAGCCGATCCTCCCGACTGGCCGATGACTTTACACTCCAGCGAACCTCTTTTACCGGTAACGGGGGAGGACAGGTTGGTTCCTACGTGAAGGGTCAAAACGACGGCATGAACAACATTCCCGATGCCGTCAATTCACGGTTTGGACACCTGATGAACTTCTTTGAGTCGTCGTTGGATCCCGCGAATGATCCGGCACTTCAGATGCATCGTTTACTGGAGTACACACATGTTCCCTCGCGATTTGTG
Source organism: Pirellulaceae bacterium (assembly GCA_029936215.1). Lineage (GTDB taxonomy): Bacteria > Planctomycetota > Planctomycetia > Pirellulales > Pirellulaceae > SAT2750. The sequence continues at coordinate 1,689 of JAPYUD010000331.1, forward strand.
GGGACGCAAAAATGGTTTCGCCCAGACCTTTTTCAGCCGAAACTTGCCGTGGGGAAGGACCATCATCTGCATCCCCCCTTCAACTGGGTATCGATGTTCCGTGATCCGGGGCGGGTAAATCTCAACACGATTTTTGATCCGGCGGTCTGGGATTCCATCCTGGATGGTCACCAGGGTCCCCGCTTTTACGGGTCCGCTTCGGTGAATCCCAAGGTAGCACATAGCATTGTCGATTCCAGGCGAGGTTATGGGGTCAGTGGCCAGCTGATGGCTGGCCGGGCTGTGATGAGTTCCAATAGCCCGACATTTTTTGGGAACATGTTCCGGCCCACCGGGAGTGGCGACCTGGTTCCCGAGCGAGTGGTAAATGGGGCAGCTGATTTTGTCCGTCCTGACATTGAGACGACGATCCTGAGGAGTAGCTATATTGGACCGAATCAGAGTGTTGCTGGTGGGGGTGCTGTCGGTTCTAGCTACCCACCTGATCGCCAGCCCCTGATGACCAATGCCAATTCGGATAACGCGGTCAATACAGCTCGCAATCCCTATTTCCACTACCAGACGATTCAGCGATTGGGCAACCTGGTGACCACTCGGTCGAATGTCTACGCGGTCTGGATTACCGTGGGCTATTTTGAAGTGGAGCCGAATCCAACAGGTGTCGACGTGATCCACCCGGATGGATACCGCCTGGGCTCCGAGTTGCGTTGGGATACGGGTGACATTAACCGGCACCGCGCCTTCTATTTCATCGACCGCTCGATCCCGGTGGCCTGCGAGCCGGGCCAGAATCACAACGTGGACCGGGCAATCGTGCTCAGGCGGTACCTGGAATAGTCAGTTGTGCTGCACGAAGATCACGTCACCCTCCTGGATGACGTAGTCCCTCGGTTCACGCCGCAGCAGGTTCTGCGCCTTGAGCTCACGTTCACTCCCCAGCCGGACCAGGTCGTCGCAGTTCATCGTCTCGGCGCGGATAAAACCACGAGCCATGTCGGTATGAATCTGGCCGGCTGCTTCAGCCGCCGTGGTCCCACGCGTGATGATCCAGCTTCGCACCTCCTTGTCGCCGGCGGTGAAGAAGAGCATCTGCCTGGAAACGTCCATCAGTTGCCGGACCAGCTGGTCCCGGTCAAACCGCTCGATCTCCATCTCCTGGCAGAACTCGTCCCTCTCGGCCGGGTCCATCTGCTCCAGCTCCAGCTCCATCGCCACGTTGACCACGACCAGGCTCGCGTTGTCAGGCAGCTGCTGTTCCAGTTCAGTGACATCCAGCGACTGCTCGTTATCGCTGTTGATAATCACCAGCCGGGGTTTCTGTGTCAGAAGGCCAAAGGAACGGACAATCTGCTCCTGCTCGGTCGAGAGCTCGATATCACGAACTGCCTTGCCACTTTCCAGGGCCCCGTGGATCGGTTCGAGCAACTCCAGTTCTTTGATCTGCTGCTCACGGTCAGGCCGTGGCTTGGTCACCGATTCTCTCAGTTTTTCAACCCGCCCGTTGACGATCGACAGGTCGGCGATCAGCAGGTCATCATCCAGGGATGCCAGGTCGCGTGCCGGGTCGTGTCCACCAAAGCCGGAAGCGACCAGCACCAGGCATCCTGCCTCGCGGAGGTCTGCCAGTTTGGGGGCGTTGCCGGAGGAATCGCGACTCAGCCCTGGCGTGTCGATGATCTGCAGGGTAGCCCGCGTGATTTTCTTGGGCTGGTAGACTCCACAGAGTTCATCGATCCGTGGTTCTGGGATCGTCGCCATGGCCGACTGCAGGGAATGGGAGAGCGAGGGGTCGGGGACCTCGCCTGTGAGCCAGTGGAAAAGACTGCTCCGGCCGCTTCCCTGGTAGCCGACAATGACAATTTTCATAACATGCCCTGTAATCTGGTTGCTGCATCAAGCGATGGATTCGGGTGCCAGTGCGGTGGTAAGCTGGTCCATCTCACTGCCGACCAGCCGTTGCTGTTCTTCATTCAGTGGATGGCCGCCAAAGCGAACACGATAGTAAATTTCGACCATCCTGTTAAGCAGGTGCTGGGAAGAAAATCCGGTGATTCGCTGCGAGAGTTCCTGGCCGATCGCGATGGAGAATTCCTGTTGTGTCTGGGAAGGCTCACGCAGGAAACCATGCTGCTCGAGTAGCTGTTCAAAGCGAAGAAAGAAATCACACTCTGCTTGCTGGAGAATCTGCTTGCGAGTCATCGACGCGCTGGCCACCTGGTGCCGGCTCCTCTCTGCCAGGTGGCGACAGGCCTGGTAGACAATCCACCCCACCAGCGGCAGAAGGATCAGCCAGGCGAGGAAGTTCCAGCTGAGGATACCACTTTTTAGGCCACCGGAAAAATCAACGCGAAACCAGCGGATGATGGGGAAAGATGAGAATCCCTGGAGACCTTGCTCGGGATTCCAGCCGAGACGGTCAAAGACAGCCTGCCGTTGTTGCTGGGGGTTGAGCCGGAGAACATTATTATCCCAGAGCAGTTGCAGGTAGTCGAAGCTGTCGGCAATGCGGTCCGAGATCGTTCGCTCAGGTGGCTCCTCGTCTGGCCGAAAGACAGGGGTCGGGTCGAGTCGCAACCAGACGCCGTGGACCATTTCCTGGTCAACTCCTTCCACCAGGCTTGGTGAAAGACCCTCGGCAGGCAACAGTGCTTCAACCCAGGCGTGAGCATTGTACTGGCGAACGGTGAAGTAGTTCCCGGTCTGGTTCAGTTCTCCACCGCGGAACCCGATTGCCATGCGTGCAGGGATTCCCTGGCTGCGGAGCATCAGCACGAGGGCGCTGGCAAAGTACTCGCAGTTGCCCATCCTGTGGTTCAAAAGGAAATCCTCGACCTGGTCGCGGCCCATCTGCCTGAGAGGCTGGATCTGGTTCAGGTCAAGCGTGTAACGGAATTCATCGGACTTGAGGAACTG
>JAPYUD010000332.1:0-4596 GCA_029936215.1 Pirellulaceae bacterium
ACGAGGGCGAGTTCATTCGCATGTCGGAGAGTTCTCCCTGGTTTACCCGGGAAGCTGGGAACGGTGGTCAAGCAGAGTGTCACCTTAACATGCAGGCATGGTCCAGTGGTAGAATATCCCCGGTAGTCAGCCCAGCTGGGATGACCGTTTCCCGTTTTATCTCCAGGATGAGCCATGTTCCGTTTGTTGCTGCTTGTCCCGTTTCTTCTCGGTCTGCTGAACCTTCACTCTGCCCAGGCGGCAGCCCGTCCCAATATTATCTTCATCATGGCGGATGACCTGGGCTGGACTGATATCGGTTGCATGGGGACACGCTACTATGAAACTCCCAATATTGACCAGCTCTCACGGCAGGGAGTTACCATGCGCAGCTACTATACCTGCCAGAATTGCGCCCCCACCCGGGCTGCCCTGATGTCCGGACAGTATGCTTCCCGGACCGGTGTCTACACGGTCGGTAGCTTCAAGCGAGGTCGTGACAAGAATCGGCTGATGGTTCCGCCGGAGAATCAGACGCAGCTTCCGCTGGACCGGAAGACCGTCGCCGATACCCTGCAGCAGGCAGGCTACGTAACCGGCATGTTCGGCAAGTGGCACCTGGGGAATCCACCAGAATACCAGCCCGGCCAGCGGGGGTTCGATGAGGCAATTGTCTCCAATGGCCGCCACTTTAATTTTGTCACTCGCCCTCCGGTCGCCACTGAAAAGGGGCAGTACCTGGCAGACTTCCTCTCCGACCGGGCGGTTGATTTTATCGAGCGACACCAGAAAGAGACTTTCTTTCTCTACCTTGCTCACTTCGCCGTGCACACACCCATCCAGGCAAAGCAGCCACTGGTTGACCGCTTCAAGAAAAAACCAACTGTCGGCGGTCACAACAACCCGACCTATGCCGCCATGATCCAGAGTGTTGATGAAAGCGTTGGCCGTGTGATGAAAACACTGGACGAGCTGGGGCTGGCCGACCGGACATTGTTGATTTTTGCTTCCGATAATGGGGGTCTTGGCGGCTACAGTGTGCCGGGAACGGACGAGCGGAAGGGAATCACCGACAATACCCCGCTCCGCGGTGGCAAGGGGACGCTTTACGAGGGGGGAGTGCGTGTTCCCTTCGTAGCCCGCTGGCCGGGCAAGATCCCAGCGGATGTCAGTAGCGAGGAGCCGATCGTGCACGTTGACATGTTTCCTACCTTCATGGAACTTGCCGGGGTACGCAGGGTCGATCAAGCCCTGGACGGAGTGAGCATCCTTCCGGCCCTTCGAGACCCCTCCCGGGCGCTGAAGCGAGATGCCATTTACTGGCATTTTCCGGGCTACCTGGAAAGCTATATTCCTGACCGGGTCTGGCGGACGACACCGGTCTCCACGATTCGCCGTGGGGATTACAAGTTGCTGGAGTTCTTCGAGCAGGACCGGTTGGAACTCTACAATCTCAAACAGGACCTTGGTGAAAAGCATAACCTGGCCAGTCAGCACCCGGAGCTGGTGGCAGAACTGCACAAGCAACTGTCGGACTGGCGGAGCCGAACCGGGGCCTTGATGGCACGCCCCAAGTCCGCTGATGAGCTGGCCACTCCGATGGACCCAAAGAAAAAAAGCGGGAAAAAGCCTGCTGCCACCAAGTCTCCCGGCCGTTAGAGAAAAGCAGAACGCGCCAGTGTGCCGGAACTTTACCGCGTGCACGGGGTTTATTAACTAGTTCGAAAAAGCGACGGCAAATCTTTAATCGTCGCTCACGACGGGGCCATATAATAGAAGGCATTCATCAATGCTGCCCCGTACTCTTAACCTGGTCGAATAGTCCTCACTCAGGGAATAGCTCATGATCCGCCGATTCTGCCTTTTGCCAACGATAATCCTCGTTGCTTTACTGTTTTCTTCTTCGCTGGTCACGGCCCAACAGGACGAGAAGCCAGCCCCCGAGAAGACACTTTTCTCTGGTCCTCAGGCGGGTGAAAAATTGCCTCCGCTCTCAGCCCAGGCGGTTTTTGGCGAGCAGCAGGGCAAGAAACTGAACCTGGTAAAATCCGCCGGGAAAAAGCCGGTACTGGTTGTTTTTGTCCACCAGCTGACACGGCCATCGATAGCGCTCACCCGGGTGCTGATGAACTTCACCATTGAACGGGAAGAGGACGTTTACGGGGCGACGGTTTTTATTACTGCCGACGTGACCGCGATGCAGGCAAGACTGGTCCGGGCAAAGGGCGCTATGGCCACGAAACGACCGGTGATGATTTCCACGGATGGCCCGGAGGGGCCGGGAGCATACGGACTTAACCGCAATGTCACCATGACCGTGATTTTTGCCAAGGAGGGGAAAGTGGTCTCCAATTTTGCCATCGTGGATCCCAGCGTCCAGGCAGACACACCACGCGTGCTTGGCACGGTGATCAAGACGATTGGTGGAAAGATGCCGACCCTGGCTCAGCTGGGGGCATCGCGGTATACGGGAAACAGGCCAGCCCCACAGCAAGTTGACCTGCGGTCGATTCTCTCGCCGGTGATCAACAAGCAGGCAACACCGGAGCAGGTAGACGCAGCTGCAAAAAAGGCCGAGGAGATCTTTGCAAAGAACGCGGCAGCCCGGGTCCAGATGGGTCGTGTCGCCAGGCGAATTATCGACGGGAACGTGCTGGGTAATTACGGGACCACACGTGCCCAGGAGTACCTGCAGAAATGGGCCAAGGAATACCCGGAACCAAAAACGCCGGAGGGCCGACCCCCGCGGCAGCCGCAACCTGCCCCCAAGCCCTCTCGCTAACGTCCGCTATCGAGAGACGGAGATCCCTGTGTTCAAACATGCTTGCCATCCCGTGGGACTGCTACTTGCCACCTGCTGGCTTTTTCCACTGGATGCTGCAGAGATTGACTTTGACACACAGGTCCTGCCGGTTCTTACCCGTGCGGGTTGTAACACTGGATCCTGCCATGGGGCAGCGGCCGGGCGTGGCGGCCTGAGACTCTCCCTTTATGGCAGTAACCCGGCGCTCGATCATGAGCGGCTGGTTTACGAGTTGCGAGGGCGACGGGTGAACCTGGACCAGCCCGAGAGTAGCCTGGTTTTACTCAAGCCGAGTGGTTTTCTGGACCATGGTGGTGGACTTCGCCTGGATGAGGAGGGGGAGGGTTACCAGCTACTGCGTGACTGGATCTCCGCGGGAGCCCAGAGGGAGGGCTCACGCCACCTGGTGACTTTTCGTGTCACCCCGACCCAGCAGGTGCTTTCCCGGGCTGGCGATTCATTCACGCCTCGAGCCCAGGCGACCTTCAGCGATGGCCAGCAAATCGATGTCACGCGCTGGACTGTTTTCAAGGCGGAGGATGAATCATCGGTGAAGATCTCACAAGAAGCCCAGGTGACAGTTCAGCGGCCAGGGCAGCATGTTGTGCTGGCTCGCTACCTGGACCGGGTCTTGAGTCTCCAGCTGGTTGTTCCGCTCCATCCGGATGTCCAGCAGCAAGGCCCTCTTTCCTCGACGGGCTTTATCGACGACCACGTTAACCAGATGATCAAGCAGCTGCACCTGCCTGCCTCGGAAATGGCAGACGAAAGTGTGCTGGTGAGGCGCATCCACCTGGACCTGGTTGGGCGTCTGCCGACCCCGTCGGAGGTCAAGCGATACCTGGCGGACGACGGAGAGAAAAAATGGGAACAACTGGTGGACCAGCTGCTGGCCTCACCGGAGTTCGTCAGTTTCTGGACATTTCGTTATGCCAGCCTGCTGCGCATTCACAATCACCCCAAGGATAACGAGGGTGCCAGGGCCTACCATGCCTGGGTCAGAAGCCAGTTAAACGAGCGAGTTGGCCTGGATCGCTGGGCCCTCCAGCTGGTTGTTGCCAGTGGTGATTCGCACCAGCACGGCCCGGCCAATTTTTATCGTACGGTGACAGGGCCTCGTGAGCAGGCGGAGTTGTTTAGTGAGTTGTTCATGGGGGTACGGCTTCGCTGTGCCAACTGCCATGACCATCCGCTGGATCGCTGGACCCAGGATGATTACCACGGGCTGGCAGCGATCTTTGCACGGATCGAGGGGGGCAGGGTGGTCCGTATGCGAGAGGGGGGTACCGTGACCCATCCCCGTACCGGGCAGGATGCCCGGCAGCGAATTCCCGGCACGAAGTTCCTGGAGGGCCAGGTGGATGCTCGCCAGTTGCTTGCCAGGTGGCTGACATCCGCAGACAACCCTTACTTCGCCCGGGCGATGTCAAACCGTCTCTGGAAAGCCATGATGGGCCGTGGCCTGGTGGAGCCAACCGATGACCTGCGAGCCACGAATCCTGCCAGCCATCCTGGACTGATGGACGAGCTGGCGGCGGATTTTTCACGGAATAACTATGACCTACGTCACACCCTGCGGGTAATTTCCCTCAGCCACAGCTATCGTCGTTCCTCCCGGTCGTTGCCAGCGAACAAGGCGGATGATCGGTTTTATTCCCATGCACTGGTCAAGCAACTCGATGCTGAGGTGCTTCTGGATGCCATTTCCGATGTCACCGGGGTGGCAGAAGCTTTCCCAGGAACCCGGGAAAACACCCGGGCAATTGAACTGGTCCATGCCGGGATTCCCTCACGGGCACTGGACGTGCTGGGAC
>JAPYUD010000333.1:0-4592 GCA_029936215.1 Pirellulaceae bacterium
ATCTTACCCTGTTTACCTGTTCGGAATGGTTTCTCAATTTCGGCTGCCAGGCGCCTATCGAACTCAGAAAAACCAGAAAAACCGGAAGAAAACTCAATTCCCTCCCTCCAGTAGACCGATCTGGGCGAAATATGAATTTCCTGCGCGCCGGTGGGACGTGCGGAATTTCCCAGCTGTAGTGGATTGTAAAACCCATCATCACGGAGAACACCATGGCACTGAGTGAGAAGCAGAAGGCAGAAATCATGAAGGTCTGGAAGGGATTCAAGGCCAAGCCAACCTTGAAGGTCCGCAATTTTCTCATGGAGAACTACCTTCCCATGGTGAAATACCATGCCGAACGTGTATGGGCCCGTCTCCCCGACGGGGTCGAACTGGACGACCTTATCTCTGCCGGTATCTTCGGCTTGCTCGATGCGATCAAGGCATTTGACCTTTCACGAGGGGTCAAGTTCGAGACCTACTGCGTCCCTCGCATCCGGGGTGCCATGCTGGATGAACTGCGAAGCATGGACTGGGTTCCGAGGCTGGTTCGTTCCAAGGCAACCAAGCTCAACGATGCGACCAAGCGAATGGAAGACAGGCTCGGACGCTCACCAACAGAGACCGAACTGTCAGAGCACATGGAACTGACAGTTCCAGAGCTGGAAAAAATGATCCGGGATGCCAACGCGGTGAACCTGATCAGTCTCAACAAGAAGTGGTACCAGACGGACAGCGAGAAGGACATCAGCGAAATCGACATCCTGGATGACAAGAAGGGTGAGGATCCCACACGACGCGGCCAGAAGTACGACCTCCTGCGACTGGTCACCAAGGGACTCAATCGTAACGAGCGATTGATCATCATCCTCTATTACTACGAGGAATTGACGATGAAGGAAATCGGTGCAACGCTCGACCTCAGTGAAAGCCGTGTCAGCCAGATGCATAGCGGCCTTGTCCAGCGACTGCAGCATCAGCTCCAGTACCGCCGGCGCGAATTCGCTGCCTAGGCAGATCTCACGTCAGGCAGCTGGCATCATGGCTGCGGCAGTTGCACCGGGGAATAGTTCCTGTTGGTCTCTCGACCGATCTTGTCTGCGTTGTAGATATACTCCGCATCCAGCGCCTTGGTGATCTGCGTCTCCAGGTCAGAGAGGTGAGCCTTGCTGTAGGGATCCAGCTTGTCCCCCGCCTGCTCCAGGTAAGCCACTGCCTTTTCCTGGATCTGTCGCAACTGCAGTCGTGCGAGGTTGCTAATCGGCTTGTAGGCCGCATTGTTCCCCGCTCCAGGCAGGCTCAAGTCCACCAGCCGGTTGATATGCTCCCGCTGCAGGTTTCGCCGCAGGCTGCTGATGGCCGGCTTGCGAGCAGTGTGGGCATTCTCGGGAACCTGGTCCAGCTCACTCCACGCTGCCTTGCTGATCGTGTCCAGGATCTCCGGCAGCGTCACGATATCCTCGTCCTCGGGAATCCGGAACTCGTTATCGTAAACATGCCGCAAGGTGGTCGGGTTCATCAACATCGTGAGCACCGAGGACTGGATTCCCATGATCTTGTCATGGATCGGCCATGCCGGTTCACCCAGTGCCGACTGGATTCCTCCATCGGTCCACTTGTCCCTGGTCATTCGTCGAAGCAGCTCCGCGGAGAGGCCAAAAACCTCATCGTGGAAGCTGTTCTTGAGTACAAAATCAAGTGCCACTCGCTGCCGTTCAACCGAGACCACTTCCAGTGGCGACCGGTCACCCATGTCACCCTTCTTGTCACGAACAATATGAACTCCACCAATCCAGTTGGCCATCATGTTCAGAGAGCGGACCTGCATGCTAAGTGTCAGCTCATATCCCCGACGGGCCTTGGACCAGCTATCCCCCTCCTTGACGAAATGTTCCAGGATCCGCCCACGGTGATAGCGGGCAAGTCGCATCTGTTCGAGGGCATAATCCACCGGGTTACTCGACAGGTCATAACGTCGCGCCAGCGGGTCAGGACCTCCCGTATCCTCGTCGGTGGCATACTGGAGTTCTGGTTCGGAGACCCTGGCGAGGATTGGTTTCAGATCCGATTCCAGGCTGTAACCGTATTCAATTGCCCAGTAATCATAGGGACCAATACCGATGATCGAGTAATCTCCCTGCACCTGGCCGCTTTCAATACGAAAGTTGACCGGGGTGTAATCCATCACGGATCCAGAGAAAGCCTTCTTCCCCTTGACCTCTTCACTATTGATCTGGTCCAGCGAGTAGATACTGGATCCCTTGAAATTATGACGCAGGCCAAGGGTATGGCCGACTTCATGCGAAACCAGATCCGAGAGCAGCGGTCCGATAAAGGACTCCGGCATGCCGTCAAGAATACTCTCCTCGACCTTTTCCTCCTTCTCCTCGTCCCCCTCCTCTTTCTTTTCCTCGTCAGCGACAGCGGACTGTTGCATGACCAGCATCATCCGCATCACGGCCAGGTCAAAAGCCATGCCCGAGGCAGCTGCACAATTCCCGTTGACCTGGCTGACTCGACCCATCAGCCCGTCATACTCATCGTCACCCAGGAGCGTATTGTCAACTCGGGCCAGCGGATGTCCGCCATACGGGAGTCCCTGCATCTGGACCAGGCCTTGACGAACGTGGCTGCGTTGCGAGGGAACAGCAAACAGGTACCTTGGGTCCCACTGGGGATGATATGACAGCCATGCCAGGGTCTCAGCACTGAACCCTTCCATCGCCAGCTTCGGCATGATGTCTTCAAACTGGAAACGGAAATGCCGTATCCAGCCATCGGTCAGTACGATATCCGCATCAAGAATCTGCCCCGTCAGGGGGTTTACACGGCTCGGGCCAATCGCGGTGCCCACGTCGTTGTTCAGCCAGCGAACAAAGTTGTAGCGAACATCCTCTGGATCCTTGTCCATGTTCGCCCCGGTTGCCTTGTCCTGGTAATAGACCTCGATCGCATTGGAAAGGCCTATCTTCTCAAATGCCTCGTTCCAGGCCAGCACGCCTTCCCGAACCCAGCGACGATAACGAACCGGCGTGGTGTGTTCGATGTAGAAGATAATCGGGTTCTTGGGAGGACTCACCTTGAGATTCGGATCACGTTTTTCCAGGTGCCAACGATTGACATACCGAATCCGTGTGTCGTCATCGGAGTACTTTCCCAGGTCACTGTAGGATGTGGTGAAATACCCGATCCGTTCATCAGCAGCCCGCGGCTTGTAGGCCGACTTGATGGGAATATCACTAATCGAGTAGTGCAGTGTCTGAAGCGTGCCCCTGCTGGTTGCAATTTCAAATGCCAGTTCAACATTACCGGGAAATGCCTTTACCGTGGCAATCGACTGCACGGAACTTAATTCCCGGTTCACGACGCTTGACCCGAAGAACTTGGATGCCTTGCCAACAAGAAGCGCATCCAGGTCGATGATCGGACCACCCCCGGGACCGGTAGTAACGATCGGCACGGTAAGCAGGACGCTGTCGGTGAACAGGCGACGAACCGAGGAAAGGGACTCCGCGTCACCTGTCGAACGGATTCGCATGTTGGGAGAAATCAGGGCCAGTTGCTTGTTGTAACGCCGCCAGTAGACGTACTTGTCACCTGACTGGAGACCGGCAAAGCGGTCCCCGCTGGCAATGGTGAGGGCAAAAAAGTAGCGGCGGCTGGCAAAACTCGATGGGAGCTCGGCATAGACCTGGTTGTCCTTCTTGCGGGTCCAGAGCGTGTACATGCTCTTGGCACCATCGGCGGTCGATACCACCTTGTCATAGCCATCCAGGACCTGGCTGTGGGGAGGGAAATCTGGTTTTGGCGCAGCAGCCTTTGCTGCAGCGGCAGGCGGGGCCTGGGCCGTCACTGCAGATAAAGTGAAAACTGTTGCCAGTGCCAGGGTGAGAGTCATCAAGAGGATTCGTTTCATCGTTCACCAATCTCCAGGGGAGGTCATCAAGTCGTTAAAGAAACTGAAAGACACGGTATTTCCGCTCACGTCCAGTTCATCCAGAATAATCCACCAGGTTGCCTGGTATTACCAACGACGTCCGTCGAATAGTCAAGATAACCAAGTTTTGAGGGATTCGTAGCCATAAAGACGGAAAAACCGTCATCACCGTCGCACCCTTATCAAGGGCTCAGCTATCGACTCGAGAGCCGCCGGATATAGACGAAGTATGCTCCGCGCTCTTCCCCATCAGGCAATGTCAACCAGCCCTGCAGCCGGGCCGGGCCGGCCGGCAAATCCAGTTTAAAACTCGCATGCGTCGCACCTGCTTCCAGCTCCTGCTCTGCCGACACTTTCCCCACCTGGATCCTGGCAGCAGTCGCCTCGATCGACTGGTCCAGTTGCTCGGGCCATCGCCGCAGGGTGACCTCGTAACTCCCTTCCTTCTGAACGTCAATCTGCCAGTAGCCGTTTCCCATGAAACCGCTGCGGACATGGTTCTGGTGCCAGGGAGAATTACCTCCCTGGGTCGGGTGCCAATCATGGCAGTGGAGAAGCGTGATGGGTTCAGCGTCCGAACCAATATGAATTCGCACGAATTCATCAAAGACGGTTGAAAGGCTTTGCCACCAGCCCTCGTACTCGCCTTGCAGGGTCTCGAGCACCTGGGGGT
>JAPYUD010000334.1:0-4589 GCA_029936215.1 Pirellulaceae bacterium
CGACCAGGTCTGTCCGCCGTCGGTGCTACGGCTGAGCCCGATATCGATATCCTCCTGCAGGTCACGCCCCATTCGCCTCCGCATGTCATAGACGGCCAGCAGGGTTCCCTTGCGGGTCGTTGTCAGTGCCGGGATCCGGTAGGTATGCACGTTGTCGTCCATGTGACGTCGGAGTGCATAGCCGATTCGCTTGCGGACATCGGGCGTGCTGTCGGTGATCGTGGCTTCTCCTCTGGAGGTGACGATCCGGCTGCATGTGGCATCAACCTTGTGCAACAGGTTCGCCGTCGGTTTCAACCCACAGTTCAGCCAGATCGTGGTGGTCCCCTTGGCGAGCAGCAGGTCCTTGAACGTGAAGACCTCCTGGGGACGGGTAACGAGCGGTCCGGCGAAATCGACGCCACTTCCCTGGATTTCCATCTGGATGAAATCCAGGTCGGCAATATCATCGCTGCCGGAGAGATCGAAAGTAATCTCCTTGAGCTGCACGTTGTCCTCGCTGCACTGAATCTCGATCGTCAGCAGGCGGCTCTCAGGATTCCGGATCAGGACAGGGTGGATGCGCTGGGAGCTGGTTACGGTGACCGCTTGCTGGGCTGTGAGCTGCGAGGTGACCATTGTCAGCAGGAGGGAGACGAGGATTCCCAGGGGTGTTTGTTTGTTCATGGGTCTTCGCCCTCTCTTTTTTCTTGAAAGTACTTTCTGGCGGCAAGGTGGCTGTACACAAAATCGCACGTTCTGTCAGTGAATTCAATCGATTGCCATGACTTTCTCCGCTTCAGTTCCCGGTAGCCAGTTTGTTGAGGTGTCATCTCGGGGCGTCTATGATTGTGGCGCTGCTGTAATCTGCCTGGTAGTTGGTTTGACAGAAGGGAGACCCCGATGACACGTATTGCCCTCGTGCTGGTTGGCTGCTGTACCGTTGTGGTCCTTGTTGTCAGCACCATGTCCCCGGCACCGGCAACCCGGCCTGCCGAGCGCGAGAAGCGGCCATTGAAGATCTTCATTGTCTGTGATTCGGAGGGGGGCAGCGGGATAGTCGAGTACTGGTCTCGCAACGTGCCCCCGGGGAATCCCCGCTTCCAGGAATACCGTGAGCTGATGACCCGGGATATTAACGCGGCCATCGAGGGTTGCTTCCAGGCAGGGGCCACCGAGGTGGTAGTCAGTGACGACGGTTTTGGTGGAACCTGTACCGTCCCCGAGTTAATGGACTCGCGGGCCAGCTGGATCCGGGGCCCTGGTTTCGGCACCGGTACGCTTCCACTGCTGGCAGGTCTTGATAGCTCTTTTGACGGCCTGATGCTGATTGGCTTTCATCCCATGGAGGGAACGGAGGAAGGTGTGCTGGCCCATACCTGGAGTAGTGCCGGCCGCCGCCGCTTTACGATCCAGGGTAAACCGGCCGGGGAACTGGCAATTTACTCGATCATTGCTGGTCACGATCATGCGGTTCCAGTGATTCTTGTCCAGGGGGACGAGGCGGTCTGTCAGGAAGGTCGTGACCTGCTGGGGGTGGACCTGGTGACCGTGGCGGTGAAGAAGGGGTTGAGCGAGCAGCGCGCTCTGCTGGTGGCTCCCGGTAAGGCCCGTACGATGATCACGGCAGGTGCCAGGCAGGCGGTTGAAGAGATCCAGAAGCGAGAGCCTTACCTGGTAAAGATGCCGATCGAGGTCCAGCTCCAGCTGGAAAACAAAGAGAAGGCAGATGCCCATGGAGAGAACCGATTGCGGCTTCTTCCAGACTGGCCAGGTCGCCGCGTGGACGAGCAGACATTCGAGGCAACTCTTTCTTCGACCCGGTTCCTTTCTCTTTAGTAGAGTATCTCGTTGATGGACCCTGGATTCCTGGAGAAGTACCGCGAGCAGGGCTACTTTGTCGTCCCGCGGTTGCTTGGGCTCGACGAGGTGCAGGCGATCTGCCAGGAGATTACCCGCGTGGTCGACCAGCACCCGGATCTGCCGGAAGGGCTGATCCAGATGGAGCCGCTGGTCCTGCGAGGTGAAAAGCAGGTGGAGACGTTGGAGATGGGCGTGCGGAAGTTGTTCCAAGTGGCCCGTCACGTTGATTTTTTTCGCCAACTGGCATTCCATGACTCGCTTGTGGAAATTGCCCATGCATTGATCGGCCCTGACCTGTTGTTGATGCAGAGCATGACATTGATGAAACCTCCGCATGTCAGCACGGAGAAGATCTGGCACCAGGACAATGCTTACTTCCGGCTCGATCCACCGGATCTTTTCGGATTCTGGATTGCCTGTGACCCGGCTACCGTGGAGAACGGTTGCATGCACCTGCTGCCAGGGTCTCACAAGGGAGGTATCGTTGAACACGCGGGTCCCGGGGATGATTACGGGGCAACATCGCCTCCCAGCCTGCAGCAGGCAGTTACGATTCCGCTGGATCCCGGCGATGCCCTTGTTTTTCACGGTGAACTGCTTCACTACACACCACCCAACCGGACCACCAGTCGGCGGCGGGCAGTGCAGTACCACTATGCCTCGGGGACAGCCAGCCGGCGTTGTGGAACCAATGAATTTGATTACCAGCCAGAGGTGGTGGTGGCCGGTAAAAACCAGTTACGGCGAATTGAAGAACCACTGGTAGAGGACAACAGGACCTTACTGTAATTCCCGGGAGAGTCAGATGAACGAGACAAGTGGATGGCAGTTGCAAGAGCTTCATCACCTGGGCATGACGGTTGCCGACATCGAGCGTTCGATCGAGTTTTACCGTGACCTGCTGGGCATGCAGCTGATCGGGCGCCGGCCATGTGTGGAGGCGGATTACGTAGCCCAGCAGACAGGCTACGAGGGAGTCCAGCTGAGCGTTGCCTCATTTCGCGTACAGCCAGAAAGTTCCCAGTCGCTGGAGGTGGTACAGTACCTCAACCATGTCGGCGAGCCGGCAGATGCGGCAACGAACCGGGCAGGGAATACTCACCTCTGTATCACGGTGGATGACCTGCAATCGGCTTACCAGGCACTCAGCGCAAAGGGTGTCAAGTTCAAGTCAGAACCGGTCACCATCACGGCAGGTCCTAACGAGGGAGGACTGGTGATTTACTTTTTCGACCCGGATGGTTACACGCTGGAGATGTTCCAGCCTGTCAAAGCGAATAATTAAAGCGGGACTCCACGAAAGGGAGAATGGCTGTGGCTGAGGATAACCTGTTTGACTTGTCCGGTCGGGTGGCCCTGGTTACCGGGGGTGCCAAGGGGCTGGGAGCAGCGATCGGGTATGCGCTTTCCAGGCAGGGAGCGGTGACGGTGCTGGCGGATATTGACCTGCCTGCTGCCGAGCAGCAGGCGTCCAGGATCCAGCAGAAGACCGGTAACCTGGTCCAGGCAACTGGCTGTGACGTGGGGGAGGAGGACCAGGTGACAGAGCTGGTTGCCCGGCTCTCTGCAGAGCATGGCCAGATCGATGTGCTGGTCAACAACGCCGGAATCCACCGTCGCGTCGATCCGCTGGCCCCGCAGCTGGAGGATGTGAAGGAGATCTTCCGGGTTAACCTGCTGGGTGTTCTGAATATGTCCAGTGCCGTGGGGAGAGTAATGGTGGACCAGGGGCGTGGCAGTATTATCAATATCTCGGCACTGGGAGGTGGCCTGGTGGGCCTGGGTCGCGGCGGCTCGGCCTATGGTATGAGCAAGGGGGGGATTGTCGCCCTGACTCGTGACCTGGCTGCAGAATGGACAGCAAAGGGAGTCCGCGTGAACGCCGTGGCCCCCGGCTGGATCCGGACACCGATGACCGAGGCGCTGCAGAACAACGAGGCGGGTGCCACCATGGTGCTCAAACAGGTTCCGGCGGGACGCTGGGGAGAACCCGAGGATGTCGCCGGGGTGGTTGCATTCCTTGCCAGTGACGCGTCAGGTTACATCTCCGGACACACCATCCCGATCGACGGTGGAGCTTTTAACGTGATCTCGATTTCCTAGGGCTGCCATGATGACGTGGGAATGTGCCATCCAGGATCGCCCCGTACCGGCCCAGCGGCTCGGTCCGTTGCTCGAGTACGACGGCGACGTGGCCGACCAGCAGCAACTTTCAGAGACAGTCGCTCGCCAGGGATACGTGCTGTTGCGGTCGGTACTGGATCGGGAGTCCGTGCTGGCAGCCCGCCATGAGGTGTTCCTGAGCCTGGCGGGTGTGGGAGAGATTGAGAAACCTGTGATCGAGGGAATTGGCACGGGAAGGAGCCAGCGGTCCGAACAGGAAGCGGACCTGGATACTTTCTGGTCCGCAGTCAACCAGGGCTCTCGGCTGCGCAGTGTTACCCATGGAGAACCGATTCGTGATCTGCTCTCGGCGGTGATGGGTCGGCCGAGCCGAGCTCACGACCTGATGTACCTGCGGCCGATGGCCCCGGGTCCCGGCACCCGGTTGCATTATGACCTGCCCTTTTTTGCCGGGTATTCTACCTCGATTCACACTGCCTGGATCCCGCTGGGTGATGTTGCGATCGAGGAAGGTCCGCTGGTGGTGGTGGAAAACTCAAACACCTTCTCGGACCTGCTCGACCCGATTCAGCAGGTCGACTACCAAGGTGGTCGATCCAACGAGACGGTCCAGGCGGCGGCCT
>JAPYUD010000335.1:0-4531 GCA_029936215.1 Pirellulaceae bacterium
ATCCTGGATTTTTCCAGCCCAGTGACCAAGGGTGCGAATGGCGGCAGCTCGTACGCGGGGTTCTTCCGCTCTGAAGACGGACTTGAGGAGATCCAGGTTGGGTGTCCGTTGTTCCTCGAAAACCCAGAGACACTCCAGCAGCGCCTGGGCATCATCCGGCTTGTCGGGGCTCAGGCGACTGGCCCAACGATCGACGGTGGTTGCAACTTCTTCCAGGTCCCGTCCGCTCAATTCAAGACGGGCACGGTAACGGATGCCATTCTCCGGAGCATAGAAGGCCTGCAGGACCTGTTCGATCGATTGTCCCTTCAACTTCACCACTGGGACCAGGGGCCGACCGGGATAGGAGACACGGTAAATTCGGCCGTGCGAATGATCCCGGTTTGGGTCACGCATGTTGTGCTGCATGTGACCGATCAGGACATTGCACCAGTCCGAGACATAAAGTGCACCATCGCCGCCGACCTCGATGTCGGTAGGCCGGAAGTTCGGGTCCGAGGAGACCAGGATCGGTTCGACCTCCGTTGCCGTGATGTCGGCCCCGTTGTAATTGACCTTGTGTTGCAGCACTCCCAGGAAGCCAATGCAGTTGCAGATCAGGAAATTTCCATTGTTCTCTTCCGGGAAATGGCGGCTGGAGAGAATGCCGGTGGCTGCTACTGGACGAACCCGTTTCTTGAACCATTGCTTGTTTCCTACCCCACCCCCGATATTGACGTAGGAACCGGTTCCGCTGGTTCCGTCGTTGGCAAACTGGTATCCCCACTGGTCAAAGACGTCCCCGTGTGGATTGGGGCCAATCGGGAAAACGAAACTCATCTCAAAGGTGCGGGGATCAAACCGGTAGACACCGGACTTGCCGGACCGGTACGTTCCGGTCGGCGTCTCGATGCTCGAGACATTGAAGATGCCCCGGGACCAGTAAAGGCCACCATCCGGGCCGATCGTGAGTGCATTGGCCGAGTGATGCGTGTCGGCACTGGAAAGTCCCTGCAGGACACGGATCTTGATGTCTGCCTTGTCGTCCCCATCACTGTCCTTGAGGAACCAGATTTCCGGTGGGGCCGCAACCAGCATGCCGCCGCCCCAGAACTCAAATCCGGTGATGCTGTTGAGCTGGTCGGCAAAGATCACGCACTTGTCGGCAACGCCGTCGCGGTTCTCGTCTGGAAGGCAGACAATCCGGTCGGTACGTGGCTGGGTGGGATTCCAGTGAGGATAGGAGGGCCAGACCGAGGCAAACAGGCGGCCGTCGGTGTCCACCGCCATCTGCACGGGATTGACCATCTCGGGGAACATTTCCTCAGAAGCAAAAACATTCACCTCCATTCCCTTTGCAATCTGCATTGCCTCCGCGGATTGCTTGGCTGTCAGGTAAGGGTGTGTTCCCTCGGCCAGCTTGCCGGGTTTGTTGGTCTTTACCTGCAACTGGCGGGGAAGATTGTCGTCCACAATGGTACTGTCACCTCCCTGGGCCACGGACCAGATATGCTGGTCGCGGTTGGCGGTCAGGACGTCAAAGATCTCCATCTCTCGGTTCATCACGTCTGCATTCGACTGGCCAAACCAGGCCAGCTTGGAACGACCCCCGTAGACGTTGTAGCCGTCCACCACACGGTAGCGGCTGAACCAGTGCAGGTTCTTGTCGAGCACCGCCTCGCGAATACTGGCGATCTGCTTCGGGCTGGCGGTGATTTGACCCGCATTCCCGAAAAGTGATTCAAGGATGATACCCGCCAACGCCCTGTTGCCATGGTCCAGCATGTGGATGCCGTTCATTGTCTGCGGCTGGTCCGCACGAGCGTAGAGTGCCCGGGTTGGCGTGAAGAGGTCGATGCCGATCACGTTCTTGGCATCAGAGACCTCCAGGATCGCGTTGGTGTAGAGCTGCAGGTTCTTGTTATTGGCACTGCCATCGGGGAGGAAACGGCTTTTTACGTCCTCATGAGCGATTGGCGAGAAGATCACAAGCTGGGGGGCGGTCGTGCCGTTATATTTCTGGGCCTGCATAGTGTCGATCGTGGCAGCCAGGTTCTTTCTGAAACCATCTATCCCGGCCTCACCATGGAATGACTCGTTGAAACCGAAAAAGCAGAAGACAATATCTGCTTTTGTCTTGGCCAGCCACTGGTTCGTGTCACCGAAGTTATTGGATCTCTGGCGGAGGATGAGTTCATCACCGGGAAACCCGAGATTGCGGAAGGTAAGCTTGTGGGCCGGGAAGAGAGAGTGCAGGTTGGTTTCCAGCCAGGCGTGGTGCTGCATCCGGTCGGCCAGCGTGTTGCCAATAATGGAGATCCGGGATCCCGTGTCAATCACCAGGGGTTCAGCTGCGCGCGTTGTCTGGGTAAACAACAGGCTGGCGAACAATGAGACGATGACCAGGGAAATAAGTCGACAGAATTTCATGAAAAACATCCTTCGCAAACTTGTTAGATCGTTACCAGTGATTGGCAGGTGTGAGTTTACCACGCACCAGGGGGGTGAAGAAAGCAGGTAACAGAGAAGCAGGTATTTGTTGGTCTAGGCGAGCAGGCGTTTGGCCAGGTCGTTTTCTCCCCCCACGTCGGTCAGTCTCTGCTCACGGCCCTCGAACAGGAATGTCAGCTCCTCATGGTTCAGTCCCAGTAGCGAGAGCATGGTGGCATGCAGGTCGTTGACATGCACCTTGTCCTCCACCGCGTGAAAACCAAAATCGTCGGTTGCCCCGATTGTTTTGCCACCCTGGATTCCACCACCGGCCATCCAACTGCTAAATCCGTAGGGGTGATGATCCCGTCCGTCGCCACCCTGCCGGATCGGGGTGCGGCCAAATTCCCCTGCCCAGACGATGAGCGTGCTTTCCAGCAGGCCCTCGCGTTCCAGGTCCTCAAGGAGACCTGCGATCGGTCGATCGACCTTCTTGGCCTGGGCCTCGTGATTTGACTTGCAGCCGCCATGTGCATCCCAGTCGGTGTTGACCAGGTGGATGTAGCGGACACCCCGCTGGACCATTCGACGTGCCATCAGGCACATCGTCCCGAAAGCTGCCGAGGGTCCCTCGTCGATACCATAGAGCGTGCGTGTCTCTGCGGTTTCTCCGGACAGGTCAGTTAACTCGGGTGCTGCGGACTGCATCCGGAAAGCGAGCTCATAATTGGCAATCCTCGCCTCCAGTCGGGAATCGCCAGGCCGTGTCTGCTGGTGACGATTGTTCCAGTTCCTCAGCTGGTCCAGGAGCATCCGCTGGGTCTGTTCGTCGATACCGGAGGGACGCTGCAGGTTTTTGATCGGCGCCCCTTTGGTCCTCAGGTAGGTGCCCTGGTAGATGGCGGGAAGGAAACCGGAACTGAACGTGGCCGACCCGTTTCGGAACATGCTATCTGTCATTGCCACGTAGGAGGGGAGGTTGTTGGTTTCGGATCCCAGGCCATAGAGAATCCAGGCCCCGACCGAGGGATGGCCAAGCAGGCGGGTACCCGAGTTCATGATTGTCAGGGCGGAACCATGGATGAACAGGTCGTGGTAACAGGATCGGATGACAGCAAGCTTGTCCGCGTGGCCAGTGAGGTGCTTGAAGATGGAAGAGATTTCCAGCCCGGATTCCCCATGCTTGTTGAATTCGAACTGGGGAGCAAGCAGTGTACCGTCGGCCGTGTTCGTCTGGGCCAGGTCAAATTCCTGGAACTCGTCGGGAAGGACCTCCCCGGCATGCTTGGCCAACATCGGCTTGGGATCAAATGTCTCGAGGTGACTCGGACCACCCTGCATGAAGAGAAAGATCACCTGTTTTGCCTTGGCCGGAAAATGTGACACCCGAGCTGCCAGCGGATCCCTGGCAGAGGCCTCGCGATGCAGCAAGTCACCAAGGGCGATCGCCCCTAACCCAAGGCCAGAATGACATAACATCTGTCGGCGCGAGAGGGCTGCGAGTGAGCGCTGGCAGGCGTGTCGAGTGTGCGGTAAAGGTTTCATGTCCTGGATCAGTCGATAAATGCAAACTCGTTCAGGTTATAGAGAGCCAGGCAGAACTGTATCATCGCGGTCGCCTGCGGCAGGTCGAGCGGCCGTAGCGATTCTGGTAATTCGCCAAGGGATGCGGCGAGCTTGTGCTGGTGTTTTGTCGCCTGCTTCTGGAGCTGGTCAAATAAGCCTGTTGCCTCGTCCGCTTCATCCACGCTGATTGGGCGTGAGAGGACTGTCATCCAGGCCCGGGCGGTCCACTCTGCCGGATCCGCTCCTGCCTGCGTGGTAATTCTGCCGGCAAGCTGTTTGGCCTGTTCAAAGACCGATGGGCTATTCAGGGTCCAGAGCGCCTGGGGGGCAACCGTGGTAACATCCCGCGCCGGGCAGCTGGACGAGGTGACCGGCGCATCAAAGACCTCGAACATCGGGAAGGGGAAGTTGCGGCGGACGAGGATATACATTCCCCGTCGTGTGTGCTGGGCAGGGTCTGCCGAGACCGGCCAGTGCCAGCGCTCTCGCAAGGCGGCAATCTCGTCCTCTGCCAGTGGCGGGACTACCGGGCGGCCACCGGTCTGAAGGTTAAGCG
>JAPYUD010000336.1:0-4521 GCA_029936215.1 Pirellulaceae bacterium
AGTTCGCTCTGGACACCAATTCGACCACCATGCGCTTCAACTACCTTGCGTGCCAGCAGGAGCCCCAGTCCCGATCCACCCTCCTTGGTCGTGTAAAAAGCGTCGAACATCTTTCTTGCTGTTGTTGCCGCCATGCCGCAACCAGAGTCAATCAATTCCAGGGCAACCCCATCTCGCGTCTGGCGGGTAATCACAGTCAACTCACCCCCGTTGGGCATCGCCTCCATGGCATTCTTGACCAGGTTCAGAATCGCGGCATGGAGCGTCTGGGATTCCAGCCGGATACTGGGAAGCTTGTTGTCGAGGTACCGGTTAACCTCCACCCCCTGTTCACTCGACTGGGCGGCAAACAGGTCCAGTACCCGCTCGATCTGCTCGTTAAGACTGCCTGGCACCAGCTCAAGTTCGCGTAAACGAGCAAACTTGATGAAGTCATTAAGCAGCTTTTCCAGCCGCATACACTGGTCCTGGACCACCTGCATCTTTCCGAGAGCACGATGGTCCTGCGGGGTGTCCGACTCTTCGAAATCCTCCGCCAGTAATTCCATGTTCATGCGGATCACGGAAAGCGGGTTCTTGATCTCGTGAGCCAGGCTGCTGGCCAACTGGGCCAGTTCCTGGTAACTGGCCTGCAGTTGTTCACTCTCCGGCTCCGCATATTCGGAGGAAACGTCCATTACTCGTCCCCTACGATCTCGACATCCCTGGATCAAACAAGAATCTCGCTACTCAATCGTCGCTGCCACCGTCGCCACCGTCGCTGCCACCGTCGCCGCCGCTGCTGTCGCTGCCGCTGCTGTCGCTGCCACTGCTGTCGCTGCCACTGCTGTCGCTGCCACTGCCACTGCTGTCGCTGCCACTGCTGTCGCTGCCACTGCTGTCGCTGCCACTGCTGTCGCCACCACGGCCACGGCCACCACGGCCTCGACCGCCGCGACCTCGGCCACCACGACCTCGACCACCACCATCGCCACCACGACCTCGACCGCCACCGCCACCGCTACCGCCACCGCCACCGCTACCGCCTCGACCGCCGCCGCCGCCGCCACCACCACCGCCACGGCTGCCGCGATCACCACCACCGTCACTGTCACCACCACCATCTGATGGCTGGCTACCGGCCATGTCATCTTCAACACCGAGCTCTTCCAGTGCCTGTCGTCGGCTCAGTTTGACCCGATCATGTTCATCGACGGCAATCACCAGCACCTTCATCTCGTCACCTTCCTTGACGACATCCGAGATATTACCGATGTACTCGCTTGAAAGTTCGCTGATATGGCAGAGGCCATCCCGCCCTGGAATGATCTCCACGAAAGCACCGAAATCCTTGACGCTGGAAACCGTACCGTCATAAATACGGCCCACCTCCACGTTCGCCGTAAAGGCATCCACCATCGCCTTAGCCGCGTCAGCACTTTCCCTGTCACCGGCTGCGATCGTGACATTTCCTTCGTCATCCACTTCGATCACGGTCCCGGTATCATCCTGGACGGCACGGATATTCTTGCCACCTGGGCCAATCAGGGCACCAATTTTCTCCGGGTTGATCTTCACCCTGGTCAGTTGCGGTGCATGCTCGGAAACGTCCTTACGAGGTTTCTGGATACACCCGATCATGGCCTCGAAGATCTTGAAGCGTGCCTCCTTGGCCTGCTCCATTGCTGCCTGGATGATCTCCTCGCTAATCCCGTTGATCTTCAGATCCAGCTGAATCCCGGTAATTCCCTTGTGGGTACCGGCAATCTTGAAGTCCATATCACCGAAGTGATCCTCGTCACCGACAATATCGGTCAGCAGCACGAAATTATCATCGTCCTTCTTGACCAGGCCAATCGAGATACCGGCAACCGGTGCCTTGATCGGAACCCCGGCCGCCATCAGGCTGAGCGTGGCTCCACAGACGGAGGCCATCGATGAGGACCCGTTGGATTCGAGGATCTCGGCAATGCAACGCACCGTGTAGGGAAAATCCTCCGGATCGGGCATCACGCTGCGGACGCTTCGTTCTGCCAGCGCCCCGTGGCCAATTTCTCGCCGGCCAGGTCCCCGGATGGGGCGGCACTCACCAACCGAGAATGGGGGAAAGTTATAGTCGAGCATGAACTTCTTGGAATACTCTTCCATCAGCCCATCCACGCGTTGTTCATCACGGCCGGTTCCAAGCGTGACGGTGACCAGGGCCTGGGTCTCCCCTCTCTGGAAGACAGCAGATCCATGGGTACGTGGCAGCACATCCACAATGCACTCCAGGTCACGCATTTCATCTGGCTTCCGGCCATCCTGACGGACACCTTCGATGATCATCTGGCGTACCACGTGGGATTCCAGGTCATGCCAGGCATCAAAGAAGGCGTGATTACTGAACGCGCCTTCCGCCTCGGGATCCGGAATCATCGCTGCCTGGGCATCATCTCGCACCTGCCGGATCGCATCCTCGCGGGCCAGTTTCCCATCGGTCTGCTTGGCCTGCTTGAGGGCATCAGCAAATTGCTCCTGTAACTTTGTCAACAGTCCATCATCTTCGGGCGGCACGAACTCTTTTTTCTCTACGCCAACCTTGTCAGCCAGTTCACGTTGCAACTCGCAGACTTCCTTGATGGTTGCATGGGCGAACTGGATCGCCACGAACATCTCTTCTTCCTGCATCTCGCGGGAGAACCCCTCGATCATCAGGACCGCATCCTCACTTCCAGAAACGATCAGGTCCAGGTCGCTGTCTTCCAGGTCGTCCTGTGACGGGAAGGCAACAAGCTCACCATTGACCCGTCCGATTCGCACCGAGGCGATGGGGCCCTGGAATGGGAGCGGGGAAATGAAGAGTGCCGCCGCAGTGCCATTCATGGCAATCACGTCAGCATCATTCTGCCGATCACTGGAGAGTACCACGGACTGGCACTGCACCTCGTCCTTATAGCCTTCTGCAAACAGCGGGCGGATTGGCCTGTCCGTGAGCCGGGCTGTGAGTGTCTCTTTCATCGAGGGACGGCCCTCGCGTTTGAGGAATCCCCCCGGGAACTTGCCGGCCGCCGACAACCTCTCGCGGTAATCACACATCAACGGGAAAAAATCAATTCCCGGTCGGGGCGACCCGTCCGTGACAGCACAAAGGATCACGGTCTCTCCGTACTGCGCCAAGATCGAGGCACTTGCCTGTTTCGCCAGTTGTCCTGTTTCAAAGGACAGTAATGTTCCACCAATTGTTCGT
The DNA here is from genome assembly GCA_029936215.1 of Pirellulaceae bacterium. GTDB lineage: Bacteria > Planctomycetota > Planctomycetia > Pirellulales > Pirellulaceae > SAT2750. The sequence goes on from JAPYUD010000336.1 coordinate 3,209, forward strand.
TCTACTCTGTGTTTCACTTTAATTACCTAAAACCTTTCTATTAAATCCTGGAAATGCAACAGCTCGGGATCTTGAACATCCATCCACAAGGGATAGCCGGCACAGTGACCGGTAAATGACCCCGTTCGGCAGTCAAGAAAACCGTGCCCTCGAGGTCGACATGACCTTCCTGGCACAACACCATGATCACGCAAGAAGTGCGTTACTTTCGAATTCCGAGCCGACCGATAATATCGAGATAACGCTGTGGATCGACCTTTCGCAGGTAATCCAAGAGGCGTCGGCGGCGACTAACCATCGCCAGAAGACCACGCCGACAGGCATAGTCCTTCTTGTGGGTTCTCATGTGCTCGGTAAGGTTGTTGACCCGGGTCGTCAGGATGGCAATCTGCACTTCTGGTGACCCTGTGTCACCGTCTTCCTGCCGGTAATCCTCGATCAATTCCTGTTTTCGTTCTTTTGTGATCGTCATCTGTTTCGTGTATTTTCCTGACCGCAACAAACGACCTTAATGGTTCGCGCGGGCATTTCCAACAATCAATTCATTCCTACAAAACAACCATTCAATAAACTTGTTTCCGTCCGCCACACCGGCGCACGCGTCTATCTCGTACTATCAGTCAAACAACTAAATGTAGCAGTGCAGGCGTTTTTTGCAACCGCACCGGATATCGAAAACGGTTCCATCGGGTAACACCGCTCTCTATCATTCTTCCCTTTGAAGCCTCCTGGAAACTCGCGACGGGCCACAGAGCACGAGGGCCATGGTCGCCCAGCTACTGGCAGCCACCGAAATAAACTGGTCCGCCTTGTGTGGAAAACCACTCTCGAAGTACTCCTGGAAGGCCTTGGAGCGACTTGCCACGTGCCAGGAACCATCCTTTTTTTGAGTCTTCAGCAGGTAATCGATTCCACGGCGGATCGATGAATCCGCCGGCCTGGCTGCCCCAGTACCCAGGAGCGCGGCAATCACCTGGCCGCTGGCATAGGCATCACTGGAGCCATCTTCCAACTGCGACCAGCCGCCATCCTGCCGTTGCTGTTTCATCAGCCAGGCAACCGTCTGCTGGAAACTCGTCCTTGCCCCCTCGTCCATCCGGGATACCGATCTCGCCTCGAGCAGCCTGGACCAGCTGGTGCGGGCTCCCCGCCGCCTATCGACGGATCCCCAGTAGATCCCCAGCAAGCGATAGACATGATCCTCGGTGGTACTCGCGGGATTCGCTGCCAGCCAGGCGACTGCCTGTTGAATTTTCTGCCCGAGTGCCTCCGGATCGGATGCATTGTCATGCAAGCGGAGGGCAGCCAGGGAG
>JAPYUD010000337.1:0-4514 GCA_029936215.1 Pirellulaceae bacterium
CCCTATGACTTTGCCAGGGACCTGCCCCCCGAGGCGATCTCGGAAGATGGCTTCCAGACCAGTTCGGAACTGCTGCACATGTCAGGCGTGCAGTTTGAAACGTATCGCACGCTTGCCCGCAAGGCGCTTTTTCGCGCGGTGGTCCAGGGACCGCAGCCTGCCATGCTCCACTGGGGCGTGACCATGGAGGCTGCTGCCGAGAGGGAGTGGCCCGCACAAGCCGAGCAGCTCGAGAAAACCAAGCAGCAGTTCAAGGATGATCCGGCCAAGCAAAAGCAGCAGCTCGAACGCCTGGCAGCCAGTTTCAGAAATCCCCACGGTAATACCTACTACAGGGATCTCAGCACCGGGCGGACCGCGCGGGCCAACTGGGCCTACTACGGGGCAAAGTATGCCTTTGCACCGCAGGATGCCCCGCGCCAGGTGCCTGCCTCGTTTGACCATGTGGCGATTATCCCCCGAGGCCGGAACCTGATTGTCGAACTGGGGGACCGGCTTCCTGAAGAAGGGATGATGCGAGTTCGGGTGCGTGCCTCGCGGAGATCCGCGGAAGAGACAGGGATTCCGAGCCTGCAGCTTGAATTCGGATGGCGGGCCAGCAACGAGGGCCGGGCGACGATTCGAGTAAGTGCCCAGGACACCCCGATTGAAGCTGGGCCGGAAAGTCCCCAGGTTTACCAGTGGGATGTTCCACTGGGCGAGATCTACCCTCGCAACTCGGTGCGAAATATCTCGAAAATGGGAGCGATCCCCAGCCCGTCGGAGTACATCCGTTTTGTCAACAGCTCGGTATCCCAGGGAGATATCCAGATCGACCACGTGGAGGTCACCACGCCCGTTTATGACCTCTGGCCGCCGGAATCGCACACCCGGATCTTCATCGATTCGGAGAACCGCTCCGATGCAGAGGCCTATGCCCGCGAGGTGCTTGCCGGCTTCATGCCTCGTGCCTGGCGACGGGACGTCTCCAGGGCCGAGCTGGACCAGAAAGTCGCGCTCTTTACCACGCTCCGCCCGCAGTGCCACAGTTTTGAAGAAGCGATAGTGGAGGTGCTTGCCACCGTCCTTTCATCCCCCCGGCTCCTCTACCTGGTCCCTGTAGATGCGGCTGGCGGCAGGGACAGGCGACCTGGTCATCAATCCCTTTCCGATCACGAGCTGGCAACGCGGCTGTCGATGTTCCTCTGGAGCAGCACCCCTGACCGGGAACTGTTGGAACTGGCGGCCAGCGGCCAGCTGGGCAAGGCCGATGTCCTTGATCGCCAGGTGAAACGGATGCTTGGTGACCCCCGCTGCCGGCGATTTTCAAGGCACTTCGTGCGGCAGTGGCTCGACATGCAACTGCTGGAGTTCCTCCAGGTCGACCTCAAGATCCATCCCCAGTTCGACCCGGCACTAAAAGAGGCGATGCTGGAGGAACCGGTCGCTTTCTTCCACCAGATCCTCGAGAACAACACCAGCGTGCTTGATTTTCTGCATGCCGATTACACCATGGCCAACGAGCGACTCGCCCGGCACTACGGGCTGGAGGGTGTGCTGGGCAACCAGTTCCGCCGCGTTCCGCTGGAGCCCGGGCTCCAGCGGGGTGGCCTGCTGGCCCAGGCCGGGCTGCTGGCGATGAACTCCGACGGGGCCGATTCCCATCCACTCAAGCGGGGTATCTGGCTGCTCGAGAGCCTGCTCAACGATCCACCCCCACCCCCCCCTCCGGCGGTCCCCGAGATCGACCTTGCCGACCCGGAGATTGCCAAGCTCACTTTGAAGCAACGCATCGAGAATCATCGAGATCACGCTGCCTGCATGTCGTGTCACGCAAAAATCGATCCCTGGGGAATCGCCTTTGAGAATTTCGATGCCATTGGAAACTGGCGGACAGAGATCAACGGCGCGCCGGTCGATGCCTCCAGCCTGCTGTTTAACAGCCAGGAGCTGGCCGGCATGGAGGGACTGAAGCGGTATCTGCTGGAGAACCGCCAGGACCAGTTCACCCGTGCCCTGGTCTACAAGATGACAACCTATGCCCTCGGCAGGCCCCTGGCCTTTGCCGATCACTCGGGCCTGGACCTGATTACAGCCAATCTTCGCAAGCAGGGCGACGGACTTGCTACAATGGTTACATTGATTGTTCATAGTGACCTGTTTCGGTCGAAGTAAAATCCAGCGGGTGTGGAAACGGACGGGAAGACAACTTTTTAAGAAGCACGCTGCCATGGCTATGAATCTCAATTCGCTTGATCGTCGTCGTTTTCTGCGTGGAACCGGCATGGCGCTGGCGCTGCCCCTGTTCGAGTCCCTTTCGACCCCCCTGGCGGCGGCTGGCGATACCGAGAACCCAAAGCGACTGGCCTGCTTTTACTTCCCGGACGGCGTCCCCATGCCACTGGCCGAGGACCCGGCCCACAAGGACTGGTCCTGGTTCCCTCGTGGTGGCGGCAAGGACTTTACCTTTACGAAATGTTTTGAACCGCTCGAGTCACTGCGTGACGAGCTGACCGTGCTCTCCGGGTTTTCCCACCCCAAAGTGCGAAGCGTGCACGGCCATAATAATGCCGACCAGTTCCTGACCGCCGCGGCGACCGGTTACGACGGGGCATACGAGAACGCGATTTCCATGGACCAGGTGTACGCAGGTCAGGTGGGGGACGAAACCCGTTTTGCCTCGCTCATCATGTCCACCGACGGGGGGACCGGGACGCCGCGCGGGGCGCAGACGCTCTCCTTTAACCGTAACGGACGGGCGATTCCTGCCGAGCACCGTCCCAAGCGGGTCTTTGACATGTTGTTCGTCAAGAGCGATGAAGATGCCGCCCGTCGTCTTGCCCTCAACACCAGTTCGCTGGATGACCTGCTGGCCGATGCACGTTCCCTGCGGAAATCGCTCTCCCGTGTCGACCGCAAGGCGCTCGATGAATATCTGCAGTCGGTCCGCGATACGGAGATCAAGGTTGAAAAAGCGAAACGCTGGATCAACACGCCACTTCCCACGGTCAACGTGGACCATCTCAATCTCAACCTGACCCCCAGCGATCCGCGTCTCTACCTGCAGACGATGTTCGAGTTGATCTACCTGGCTTTCAAGACAGATTCGACCCGCGTGGCGACCTACCAGATCGGCCGCGAGAACGGGGTTGGGAAGAGTGACCACCTTGCCCGGGCGGTCGGATACAACCTTTCCCACCAGTTGTCCCACGAGACCAAGGATCCTGGTGGCTGGGAGCGGTTTGCGATTTACTGTCGTTTCCTGAACGAGGAATACGGCCGTTTTGCAGCCAAGCTGAAGGAGACACCGGAGCCGGCCGGAAGTGGGACCATGCTGGATAACACGCTCCTGCTGTTCGGTTCGGCATCGAGCGCGTTCCACCTCTCTCGCAACTACCCGCTAATCCTGGCGGGTGGAAAGAAGATGGGATTCAAGCACGGTCAGTATCTTAATTACGGACCGGAGAAGCCGGCGGGCGGTCCCTGGAACGGCGGCCGCGAGCCCTGGCAGAAGGACATCGTCCACGACGATATCCCGCTGTCGAATCTCTTTGTTACCATGCTCCAGCGTCTTGGCGTCGAGACCAACAAGTTCGCTGACAGCACCGGCTTGGTCGCTGCTGTGTGACAGGCCAGGTGGTTTTGCAAGATGCGTGAAAAGCCAGGCGGCCGCTGTCGATTTCAGACAGGGTTGTTCGAAGTGTTTTCTGCGATCTGCGGTGTGGCTGTCTGCCGGTGATGTAGCATTCAGGCAACTAATCGTGGAAAATAAAAGGTATGGAAATTCAGTGTTCATTTTGTAGTCAGCGGATCCTGGTGGATGCCAGTATGGCTGGCCAGGTATTTGCCTGTCCGCATTGTGGCCAGTCGTTACAGATGGCTCCTGCTCCCGCCCCTGTGACTCCTGCTCCTGTCACTCCTGCTCCTGTGGCTCCTGCTCCTGTGGCTCCTGCTCCTGTGGCTCCGACCCCATTTGCATCGGTCCCTGTTGCCACTCCGGTGGCGCCACCCAGCGGTGCGGCACGTGTCGAACCGATCCCGCAGAACCCATTCGCGATTGCCAAGGACCTGCAACCGGCAAGGCGCTCGTCATCCGGCAGAGGTTCCAGGCGAGGATCAAGACATGCTCCGAGTGGCGGTGAGGGCCTCGCCATCAGTTCGCTCGTGCTTGGAATCGTATCGCTGGTATTGTTTTGCGTGCCGATCGTAGGAATTATTTGTGGTATCATTGGATTAGTCCTTGGCCTGGTGGCAAATAGTAGACCGCAAAAAAATGGAATGGCGACCGCTGGAATCGTGATGTCGATCATCGGCCTTGCTCTACCCATCCTGTATATTGTTTTTTGGGGAGCGGCGATCGCATCAGTTTTTTAACCAGTCAATTATCCTGGCAGTCCAGGCTATGACGTCCTAGTGGCTGCGGGTTCCTTCACCAGCCATGCTGAGCCGTGAAATCAGAAATCTACTGACCATCTTGTTGTTCGGCATCAGCATTGCCCTGGGAGCCTGGGCTTATGTCGACCACAGGCAGGCCG
>JAPYUD010000338.1:0-4512 GCA_029936215.1 Pirellulaceae bacterium
CGCCCTTCGGGTTCAAGCAATATGGTCAAGAGGGCAAGTGGGTAAGTGACATTTTCCCACAGGTGGCCAAGGCCGTTGACGAACTCTGCTTTATCCACTCGATGCACACCGACATCCCCGAACACGCCGGCGCGATCCTGATGATGAACCTGGGCCACTTGCAGCCCAGTCGCCCCAGCCTGGGATCCTGGCTGACGTATGGACTGGGCAGCGAAAACCAGAATCTGCCAGGCTTCATTGCCATGTCCCCGCGGGCCCAGCCTCGCGGTAAACTGGCCAACTGGGGCAGCAGTTTCCTGCCTGGGGCCTATTCCGGCTGCTACGTCAACATTGGCAGCATGCACAAGGACCGGATCATCCCGGACCTGGTCAACCAGTACCTGCCGGTAGACGAACAGCGCACGCAGGCGGACCTACTAAGTGAACTCAACCGACTGGACCTGGGACGACAGCAACAGGACAGGCAACTGGAGGCCAGCATCGAGGCGATGGAACTTGCATTCCGAATGCAGATGGCAGTTCCCGACGCATTTGACCTTGCCGACGAGACAAAAGCGACCCTGGAGATGTACGGCAAAGAGGATTATGCCAAGGGCTGCCTGCTGGCCCGGCGGCTCATCGAACGGGGCGTGCGGATGGTCCAGCTATCCCATTCCATCGATGGCTATGACATTGCCTGGGACACGGGGCACGGGGACATTGTCGGGGGGCACAAGCGACTGGCCGATGCCTGTGACCAGGGGATTGCCGCACTGCTAACCGACCTCAAGCAGCGTGGCCTGCTGGAAGACACCCTGGTCGTCTGGGGTGGAGAATTCGGACGCGCCCCCACCTCCGAAGGACAAAAGGGCCGGGATCATGATCATTATGGCTTCACGGTCTGGATGGCCGGGGGTGGCGTCAAGCCGGGATTCTCGTACGGGGCGACCGACGAGTTTGGCCTGACGGCGGTGGACAACCGTGTTCATGTGCACGACCTGCATGCCACGATCCTGCACCTGATGGGACTCGACCACGAGCGGCTGACCTACCGGTACAGCGGACGGGACTTCCGACTGACAGATGTCCATGGCAAGGTCGTGCACGATGTGATCGCCTAGGAGCGGTCAATCGACCTCCGCCATCACGCTCAGCTGCACAGCTGCATTAAGCGGCATCTCGTTGATCCCCAGGGCCGTACGGCTATGCCGCCCACGTTCACCAAACACCTCGCTCACCAGCTCCGAGGCGCCGTTGAGTACCTGGGGCTGGCCCTGGAAGCCGGCTGCGGAATGGACATTCCCTTCCAGGCGGAGGATCCTCGTGACCCGGCCCAGGTCGCCACAGGCATCCTTGAGCTGGGCAATCGCATTGATCGCACAGAGCCGCGCCGCCTGGTACCCCTGGTCGATGTCCAAATCAGCACCCAGTTTCCCCGCAAAATGGATCTCGCCATCCAGGAAAGGCAACTGGCCACTGGTAATGATCACGTTTCCGGTCTGGACCCAGGGGACATAGGCAGCCACCGCGCCGGGAGGTTCCGGCAACACGATACCCAGCTCCGCCAGGCGGGACTCGGGGGTTACTGTTTCCATCTGTCTTTTCCTTGCAACGTGTCCAGAATAAAGAAGGGCAGGGCGTACGGTGATTGGCAGTCATGATAATGCATTGGCAGGCCCGGTGAGTTACCATGACCCGTCGCACGACTTAATTCAACGAACTTGAAATCCCTGGCCCATCGTACCCCCGGCCACGAAAACCGTCCCATCTGCCACGAACGGCTCTTTACCTTCAGGACAACTTCTCCACCATGACCCGACTTAAATACTGCCTGAACGCCAGCACGATCATGACCACGCCAATCATGCGCCAGATCGAGGTAGCGGCGGAGGCTGGCTACGAGGCGATTGAATTGTGGCATGACCACATCGACGCCTACACCGGGGACGGAGGGAACGTGGCCGAGATCCGCAAGGCGGTTGACGACCATGGCCTGGCGGTCCCCACCACGATCTACCTGGCCGGCTGGTTTGACAGCCAGGGGGACGAATACGCGACCAATCTCGATGAATGCAAGCGGCGAATGGCCGATAGCGCAACGATCGGTGCCCCACACATTATCGCCGGGCCCCCCGGGGGAACCACGGATTATGAACTTGGCGCCGTGCGTTACCGGGAACTGCTGGAATTGGGCAGGGGCATCGGTGTCAAACCGGCGATGGAATTCCTTGGCTTCGTCGACCAGCTCAACACGATCGAGGACGCCCTGGAGGTGATGGTTGGTTCAGGGGATCCAGATGCCACGACCGTGCTTGACCCTTTTCATATTTTTCGTGGAGGAGGTTCGGTGGAGTCCATCGGCCTGCTGTCAGGAAACCAGATCGCGGTCAGCCATTTCAATGACGTCCCAGCGAATCCTCCGCGTGAGATTCAGCACGACAAGGACCGGGTCATGCCCGGTGACGGGGAGTTTGACCTGGCCCGTTATCTTGAGCTCCTGCTGGCCACCGGATATGACCGTTACCTCTCACTGGAACTTTTCCGCGAGGATCTCTGGCAGCAGGATCCGCTGGACGTTGCACAGCGGGGAATGGAGAAAATGAAGGGGGTTATTGAGGAATAACCAGCTTGTTTTCGACTTATTTCCCCTTGCCAACAAAGGAGTTCCTCTCAAAACCCTGTACGAAAGGAGTCTCACAGGGCTATACTTTGGAATACTCGAAACCTGTTTGAACGTGCCCTTCGGCTATTACTTTGAATCGAGAAAGAATCATGAAAACTCATCGTACAATTACAGCCTGCCTGGCCCTGGTGACCCTCACCCTCGCCTCGCTGATCACATCCGACGCCAATGCTGTTGACGAAGGCTGGACCGTCAGCTTTGCCGAGGCCAAGGCCCAGGCAGCCAAGGAAGGAAAAAGTATCCTGATGGAATTCACCGGTTCCGACTGGTGCCCACCCTGCAAGGCCCTTCACGCGAAAGTTCTTTCTCAGGACGTCTTCAAGGCAGAGGCTCCCAAGAACTTCATCCTGCTGAAACTGGACAATCCCCGTGACAAGTCTCACCAGACCGTCGAGGAACAGGCCCAGTACCGCAAGCTGAGTGCCCAGTTCAAGGTAACCGGCGTCCCCACCATCATCCTTGCCGATGACCAGGGACGGCCCTATCACCGGCAGGTTGGTTATAGTGGCGATCCGCCAGACAAGTACGTTGCCGACCTGAAACAAAAGTCGACGATCCTGGCAAAAAGAAACGAATTTCTCGCCAAGGCCGACCAGGCAGAGGGCGTGGAGCGTGCCAAGCTGCTCGACCAGGCGATCGGCCTAATCGACAACGAACTGGCAATGAGCACCTACATTGATACGGTCGAGGAGATCATCAAGCTTGATGCCGACGGATCCGCCGGCCTGAAGGCAAAGTACGAGAGTGCCCTGCAGGTGGGTGAAATCAAGACCGCCCTGGCCGAGATCCAGGGAGGCCTTCGCAACGGCACGCCGGACGAAGCAATTGCCAAGATCGACAAGTTGATAGCGGAGAAGAAGCCGACTGGAGAGGGGCTCCAGGAAATCCTCTATCTCAAATCACTTGTCAAGTTCCGCAGCGGTGACAAGGAGACGGCCAAGAAGTTGCTTGAAGAAGCAAAGGCGGCAGCTCCAGAATCAAAGCGAGCGGAAAATATCGACGAGGTTCTCAAGAACGTCTTCGGGCCTGGCAAGTAGAACTCATTTTTTCCACGCCTCGAGGCTAACGATCAAGGCGGGATGGGTTTTGGGCCCATCCCGCTTTTTTTCTGCATGACATCATGAAGCTGCTGATTGTCACACCCGCCATCCGCGGTTCCTTCTCCGGTAATTACACCACCGCCACCCGTATCGGCTCGCTGCTCAAGGACAGCGGCATTCGAGCAACGGTAAGTGAGAAATTCGAGCGGCAGGATGCCGACCTGCTGCTGGCAGTTCATGCGGACAAATCGCGACGTTCGATCAAGCGTTTTCGCCAGGCTCATCCAAATCTCCCAGTGATCGTCCTGCTGGCGGGCACTGACATTTATCGTAGGCCGCTCAGTGACGCCTGCCTCGAATCGCTGTACATGGCTGACAGGCTTGTGGCACTCCAGCACCTCGCTATTGAGCGACTACCGGCGCCACTACGAGCCAGGGCAGTCACCATCCACCAGGCGGCATGTCCACCCCACCGTCCTGCCCGGACCCTGCAGAAATACTTCGAGGTGGCGGTGGTCGCCAACCTTCGCGCCGTCAAGGATCCACTCCGAACCCTGATGGCAACGCGAGATCTTCCCAGCGAACTGCCAGTGGTGGTCACTCACATGGGGCAGGCGATCAGCGATACCCTGGCAGAACGTGCACGGCGCGAATACGAGGCCTCTAACCATCGGTACCGCTGGGTGGGCGGACGTCCGGCACACCAGGCCCTGCGGCTGATCCAGCGGGCCAGGCTACTGGTGGTAAGCTCACGATCCGAGGGCGGCGCCAATGTGGTCTCGGAAGCGATCGCCTGCGGCACGCCAGTCC
>JAPYUD010000339.1:0-4501 GCA_029936215.1 Pirellulaceae bacterium
GCTTGCTGAGGGTCAAACATATTCGCCGGAAGTCTGGGTACTGGTACATGATACCGGGAATAAACGCAGTTTTAAGGACTGCACTAGTTCTATTCATCGGCTTTCCGACTACCCAATCCAACGATTTACCGGAATCAAACAGTCAGGGGATACGCGACTGTAACGGTTTTGACGAATTTGAGGATCCCGCCCGTACCGGCGTGCCCTCCCGCTGTCGCGTCCGCTCCGAATCGAAACCGAGAGTAGCCACCAGTGTCCGGTCCGCCTGACCAAAATCCTCACTTGTCATGGCAGGAACTGAGAAACTCATCGCTACCCGACGACCCTGTGAATCCTGGATATGGTAGTAAATCCACTGCACCGGGAGCTGGCCAGATACCCCTGTTGCCACAACACGCATGACCCGCATCCTGCTGGTGGTCGTCTCCTCCGATGCCTCTACCAGCCCCCGCAGAGAATCCCCCAGTGACCGCTGCACCTGTTGCTGAAACTGTTCCAGTGTGGATGGTGGCTGGCTCTGGGTCGGAAGCCGAGCGATATTACACTGGGCCACCAACTTCCCCTGCTCAATGTAACGCATCAGGACAAGAGGGCGGTCCGTGGTGACATGCCAGCGGGGATCATGAAGCAATCGATAATCTGCATGGCGAGACTGGAACTCGAGCAAGGCGTCACTCGCGGTTGGACGACCGGCTGACCGTGCCAGTAAATCAGCCGGCAACTGGAAAGCACCCTGCAGCGGACGACAACTCATCGAAAGCGTGGCCGTCACATCCAGCCCTGGCTCGGCTCTCCCAATGGCACGCTTCTCCTTGATCTCCAGTTCCAGGCGTTCGACCCGCTGGAGACGGAGGTTGACATGTAACCTGCCTTGCACGGTAATCTCTGTCGCTGCCGATTCAACATGGCCGCGCACCCGGCCGGCAATCGTGACCAGGGCAATCGGCTCGTCGACATCGGCAAGCGTGCCCTGGAGGGTCGTTTCATCGACCTTGTCGAGGGTGAGCAGGGCCCGGACCAGTTGCCGTGGAATGAACCAGTTGTCCCCGATCCCCAACGGTTCAACCGGGAGTAGCAGCGGAAGGAGTGCGCTATCTCCCTGGTTGCGGACCAGGTCAAGTTCTTCCCGGGTCAATGTACCCTGGAGTGATGTCAGCGACACGTTCCCGTCACGCGAGGACATCAGTATCGTTCTCCGGCTCTCTCGTAACCGGGGAACCAGCCGTGACTGTCCGACTTTCATCAGGACTCTCGGTGACTGGTACAGTCGTACCGCCCGAACCGAAGCAACCAGCTGATTCTCTCCCTGCTCCTGGACTTCCAGACGTGTGGCTTCCTCGTAAGCATGATGGCCCTCGACCGATACCTCCTGCCGGTTTTCTTTCCCTTCACTGTCTTTCATCAAGACCTGCCCGTGAACGTCCAGTTTCAGCTGGACCTGCTGCCATTGCTGATCTCCGCCTGGCACCTGACGAAGCCGGTACTGTTCAGCAGAACGGACAGTGCTGGAAAAAGTCGACCAGGCAAGGATCAACAGAACAAGGTGTGGAAGGCGGACCATCGATTACATGCATTGGGTCAGAGGAAGTGAAAGACTGGTCTCCTTCATCGAACTTCCAGACCTGATTGCTTCAACCAAACAACGGACAAGGGAATAGCAGTTTTTGCCTGCTTGGTGCCAAAAAGGAGTCCGGCAAGAGGAGAAATTTTTTTTCTCGTGGGGCTGAACTAACTGGAAGGCGAAAGCGTCTCAATAACAGAGAAAAAACAGGCAGTATTTACTGCATGCAAAGAACAAAATGCCCTGCAAAGCAAACTTTTCGTCGAATTGCTGCGTAGAATCACTTAACTGGACACGTTGGATTAATGCCGACAAGGAAAGCCAGCAATTTTTTAGCGGAAAATAAGTTCGCTTGAGGAGGTCGTTTTCGTTAGACTTTTTGACAGGAAATCCGTTTCTTTCAGGGGCTAGGGCGGAATTCTCAGAAAAACCGAGCTGCCAACGGGCGACAGGAAGTCGCATGGAACACCGTGGTAGTTCTTGAACAGAGAAGGGAAGAGGTGAGCTATGCACACCGAATATAGATCTTCGGTCATTCAAGAGTTGCGCGATCAGCAAATACGATTTGCACCCCGTCAGAAGAAGGTCGAGCAGGCAATTCGTGCCGAGCAACTGCTAACGGAACTGGATCCAGATCGTACTTATACCTATGAGTATGTCTGCTTTCGGGTCACCGATTTCCGGCCCGAGGGGATTCGGGAGACCATGCCGGGAAAAGATCTCTCGCAGGACCTGCGGTTGTTTATCGAGGATGTCACCGACGCGGCCGACATCCAGGTCGAGGAAGTGCCTCAGACGGTCTACACCGTGGATGAACTTAGCAAGAAGTTCAATGTCTCAAGCAAGACAATTTCACGCTGGCGACGACAGGGCCTGGTGAGCCGGCGATTTATCTTTGGAAACCGGAAACGTGTCGGCTTCCTCAAGAGTAGCGTCGACCGGTTTGTCGACCACAACCGCAACCGTGTTCAACGCGGTGAACGGTTCAGCCAGATGTCGAACCTGGAACGCGTGGAGATCATTACCCGTGCCCGGCGATTCTCCGAATCCGGTTGCTGTCCCTCCGAAATCTCTCGCCAGCTTGCAGAACATTTCGATCGTAGCGTGGAAACCATCCGCTACACATTGCGACACCACGATAAAGCGGATCCGGAAAACGCAATCTTCCCCCAGGAGGGAGGCCGCTTGACACAGGAAGCGAAAAGGCAGATTTACGAGCAGTACCGCAGGGGAACGGCAGCGGCGACACTAGCCAAGCGTTACTTTCGTACCAAGTCGACGATTCACCGGATCGTTAACGAGGTGCGGGCAGAACTGATTTTCGAGCTCCCCATGGATTACATGCATAACGAGGAGTTTGATCGGCGCGGGGCCGACAAGCGGATTCTCGGGCCCATGCCGGAAGCAGAAAAACCAGCACGAAAAGTGCGCATACCACAGGGCCTTCCCTCCTACTTGATGGCACTTTACGAGGTGCCGCTGCTTAACCGTGAACAGGAACAGCACCTGTTCCGCAAGTTCAACTACATCAAGCACAAGGCAAATCGTTCCCGCGAGAAACTCGACCAGCTCGCACCTCGTGCCAGCTTGATGGATGAAATCGAAGAACTCTATGGCCAGGCAGTGATACTCAAGAACAGGATCGTCCAGGCAAACCTGCGACTGGTGGTCTCGATCGCCAAGCGTCACATGGCAGCCAACGAGGACTTTTTCTCGCTTGTCAGTGATGGCAACGTCTCGCTGATGCGGGCCATTGAGAAATTTGATTACTCACGCGGCAACAAGTTCAGCACCTACGCCAGCTGGGCGATCATGAAGAACTTTGCCCGCACCATTCCATATGAGCATCGACAACGGGACCGCTTTCGGACCAGCCTCGATGAACTGTTCTCGGGCCAGCAGGATCGTCGCAGCAACCAGATGATCCTTGAATCGGCCCAGTTGCAACGAGAACTTCAGGTAGGGTCGATCCTCTCTCGGCTTGACGACCGGGAACAGAAGATTATCATTAGTCGCTTCGGCCTGGATCATTCTCGTGAACCCCAGACACTCAAGGAAGTCGGTCTGGAGTTGGGAGTGACCAAGGAACGGGTTCGCCAGATCGAAGCTCGTGCATTAACCAAGCTGCGACAGGCAGTCAGGGATGTCAGCATCGATTTGCCGGAATAAACGCGGATATTCGGCACCCCCAGACAGGGGATCTAGCCACGGGGAGGGCCTGGCCTTTTTCCAGATCAAGTAGCTGAGCGATGCGGATCTGACAGCCGCCATGGTGTTCAAGGTAAAGAACATCCCGGTTGTCGGCGTTTGAGCTGTTCTTTCCAGCTCAATACGTGGGTGGATTTTTATGGTTGAGTGTTCCACGCGTACTTGCGGAACACCCCGATTCCACTATATTTACAGGTTTTCCCCCCCGAAAAAAGCAAGCCAGCGTAGCTCAATTGGCAGAGCAGCTGATTTGTAATCAGCAGGTTGTGGGTTCAAATCCCTCCGCTGGCTCCGGCATAGTTTGATCTCGTTAACCAACTGCTGTTTTGAAGAACAGACACAACAGACACAACAGACACAACAGACCGTACCGCTCCGGCAAATCATTACTACCTTGACCAAGGAGGAATCGACACGCTTTTCATCCCTGCCGTGACATAGAAATAATACATACCAGGGGGGTTTCCCGAGCGGTCAAAGGGGTCAGACTGTAAATCTGATGGCATAGCCTTCGCAGGTTCGAATCCTGCACCCCCCACTTGTGGGTTTCATGGTGGAAGGCAATGAGAGCAAGCAGCATCGCACTGACCCCGTGGAAGACAAGAATTTCAAGAAGAACATCTGGCAATTGCAAACAAGCGGAGAATGGCAGAAAATACAGGAGATCAGTGAAATCGGCGGGTGTAGCTCAATGGTAGAGCCACAGCCTTCCAAGCTGAAGACGAGGGTTCG
>JAPYUD010000340.1:0-4495 GCA_029936215.1 Pirellulaceae bacterium
CAACAGCAGCCTCTCACCCCAGCTACTGCTGGACGAGGCCACGGAAAGAGCGGCGGTCCAGGATCCTGCTGGTTGGCACGTGCTCAGCTTTCGGTCCGCCTCCACGTGCCCTGAATACAACATCAGCAACATCACCCGACCGATAGCGAGTGAGGAGATCCGGCCGGCAGCAGTGGCCGGTCGATTTTACCCGGAAAGCGAGGAAGAACTCTGGCCACTGATCGACAGGCTGATCGGGGACCTGCCTGAAAAAAAACAATCCTGCCCCGCGGTCATGGTTCCTCATGCCGGGCTCGTTTTTTCCGGCCAGCTGGCAGCCGATGTTCTCAAGGAAGTCCAGATCCCTGCCACCGTGATCATCTTCAGTCCCAAGCACACACGACTGGGAGTTCCCTGGGCCGTGGCACCTTGCAAGTCCTGGTCGCTACCGGGAGCCACTATCGAGTCCAACCGGCAACTCGCGGAAAAACTGGCTGCAAGGATCGATGGACTCCAGCTGGATGCTGCCGCCCACCAGCAGGAACATGGCATCGAGGTGGAATTGCCACTGCTCTGGAGACTCGCCCCGGAAAGCCAGGTGGTGGGGATCGCCATTGGGGAAGCAAGCCTCGAGCAATGCAAGCAGCTTGGTGGCCAGCTGGCTGACATCCTGCGTGAGCTGGAGACCCAGCCGCTGCTGATCATCTCCAGTGACATGAACCACTTCGCCACTGACGAGGTCAACCGTCAGCTGGACGCCCTCGCCCTGAAGGCCCTGGAGAAACTCGACCCGGACCATCTTTTCGAGGTCGTCACCGGCAACGAGATCAGCATGTGTGGCCTGCGACCGGCGGTGATCGTGCTGGAGTGCCTGAAGCAGCTGGGGCAGCTTTCCGGATGCCAGCAGGTCGGCTATTGCACCAGCGCGGAAGTCTCCGGGGATACCAGCCGGGTCGTCGGTTACGCCGGCGTGACTTTCCAGGCCCAACCTAGTTCCCAGGGCGGGGAGTCGGCATCTTGAGCCACTGGACCATCTGGTAAGCCGCCTCCAGTTCGCGGCGCTGAAACTGTTGATTCAACCGACCATTGCCTGGAGAAATTCTCACCTGGGCAAGCTGCTCCCAGCTCATCTTGTTATTCAGGTGCCAGGCCGCCAGCTGGACAACTCGCTGGTTGGCCGGGGTCAGGTATCCCAGGAGCTGGCTCACCATGTCATTGGAGACCACCTCACTGACCGGAGCCAGCTTGTACTTATTTCGAGGTCCCGGTTCGGGAATTCCATATTGAAGACAGACCGACTTGACCGTCTTGCGAACCACCTTTCCCGGTGACACGGAAAAGACGCCGCCACGATGAACCGCTGGAACAGAACCTCCGCCATTGGTGGATTTTCGAGCCTCCGCAGGGTCGCTATAGCCGATCCCCAGCGCCTGGGTTTGCTGCTGCGGGTTACGGGAGGAAATGGATCCAGGCTCGGGCAGAACGGGCACAGCCGCCAGCACTCCCGGAATGCGGATCTGGAGCACCCCGGCGGTGGTATTACGCACCAGCAGGGTTACCTGGTGGGCATCCCGCGGCACAACACGCACCTCTGCCTTTCCGGAGGCCACGGCATCGAACACGAGAATCTCGCTGACCAGGCCCTGCTCCTGGGCGACCAGCGGCGACGTTGCCAGGGCCAGAAGACAGGTACAAGCGGCAGCTGCCAGGTATCTTTCCATGTGTATAGTGCTCCTACCGCTGGCCTGCAATTCTCTCTTTCATCACCTGAATTGCCTGCCGGTAGACCTTCATTACCGACTCTCGTTCCTCGTCATCCGCAAAGGTCGCCATCTGGCTGATGAACTCCATGCTGGCGGTCATCTCACCGACCATGGCCTCTGCCACCTCGGCCTGGAAACGCAGCTTGCCAGCGTACTCCACGTAGATCGGGCTGGTATGGCTAAAGAGGGGCTTGCCAAAGGCGTTGTTTCCTGCCTCCAGGTCCGTACGCAGGGCAAACCAGCCAGGCTGGTCTACCGTCACGGTCCGTTCCAGCCGGGCTTCGAAATGGTCCCCCTGTTTCCGGGCAGCGATCCGCTCGATCACCACTCCGTTATGGACAAGCTCCAGGTGGGAAAAGTCCTCGCGCCCCACTGCACGGCCCGAGAGCATGATCGTCCCCGCTTCATCCAGCTTGATCGTATCTCCCAGCTGCTTGCCATTGGCTTCAAATTCCAGCAGCGGACCATTGGTAATGAAGGAGCGTCCCTCTTCAAGCTCCTTTAGCCACTTCTTTTGTGTCAGGGATCCCTCCAGCGGGACATAGACACGGTTAAAGTCGTAGATGAACCAGTCGGTACCGGTCGAAAACGGCGATCGCATGCCAACATCCAGGTAACGGTAAAAACTCACGTCATACGCCCCGTGGGAACCTCCATCGAAAATATTCTGGGCATGCACCAGGCCCTCGGTCCAGTTCGGCAGGTCTTCATGCCCAAAGGTATTGTGACACCAGATGACCGTCCCCCCATCCCGGTGTGTCTTGAGTATTCCCTGCCGCAACGGAAGGCCATCGGTCCCACTACGCATGATGCCTGGCCCAATGCTGATCGGCCTCACCAGCTCGGGGATATTCAACAGCATCACGTGTCCGTACCCCTCGCCCCCGCGGCCAAAATTGTGCCGGTGCTCCTCGCCAAACCCCAGCTGCACACCATCCCTTGCAAATCGCTCCACGTCACCAGGAGTAAACGTGTTGGTGATGTAATCCCGTTCATCCGGGATCCTCCGCAGCACCGAGACAAAAAGCAGGTCGAGATCATCGGCTGCCGGAACGGTACGCAGGTAATGGTCCATCTCGGCATGAGTCAGTTTCATCAGGTGCAGGTGCGTGTTCCCTCCTGCCAGGCCCCGTTCGGCGGTGGAGTAAAAGGGTGTGAGATGGATCCGCAGCCGGGCTTCTGATTTGCCAGTAAGGTCAATCTCCCTGGTCTCGCTGGCGGCCTGGATGCCATGCAGCACCTCGACCTTTATTTTCGAACTGGGGAGCTGGAGCGTCGCCCGCGGCGGCATGGCAAACCAGCCACCTTCCCGCTGAATCAACTCTCCGAGCTCGAGTGGTTTCTCTGCCCCGTCGAGCGTGATCCGCACGTTCCCGGCAATCGGCCTGCGTTGTCCCGGTATGGAAAGATCAATCGTCAGGGCACATTCCTGCTCGCTGGTCCCCGGGGCGGGCTGGACCTGCGTCTTTCGCTGCTGCTGCTGGCGGAGAAAACGCTGGCGAGTCTGCGGATGACCATCGACCCCGCCTGGCCCGAAAAAACCGGTCACCAGGAACAAGAGGATAAGGAAACAGGACGATCTCATCGGTATCCTCCAGGGACTGGGCTAGCCTTTCCGCTGGTCCGCTACGGCAGTAGCAAAACCACGGATCGTGTTGGCATCCAGCTTGACCTCGCCGGCAGTTCCGGCAATTCGAATTCCTGTACGCTTCATCGGCTGGCGGGTCTCAATAATCTCGTTCCCCACGATGCGGGTATCACGGGTCTGACCGTGAATATCGATCGCCACGCCATCCTCTCCGCCACTGTCGATAACCTTGTTGTTCTCGAGCAGGTTCCGGTTGGCCCAGAAATCCTGGCCACGGGCATCATCACGAAAGAGTATGCCCACCTTTCCACTGTTACGAACCTGGTTGTTGCGCATCACGTTATCGGTATCACAATGCCCGATCGAAATCCCATAATTACGGTTCCCCTCCATCACATTGCCCTCGGCCAGGCCAAACTTGACACCCCAGCACCAGAACAGGCCGATCGTGTGGTTGGCCAGCGTGCTGTTGCGGATCACCGGACGCTGTGAACCACTTCCCGGGTGCACTCCCAGGTCAGCATTGTCATGACTGTGACAGTTGTCCACCACCACGTCATGGCAGATCTGGAAACTGATCCCGTCACCGTTATAGTTCCGGGTGGTCACGTTCCGGAAGGTGTAGCGGTTACAGTCCTGCAGGAAGATACAGCCGGCATAATTGCCATCCAGCCGCTCATTGTTCGTGCGGTTCCCGTCGAACGTCAGGTTCTCGATCAGCACATCCTCGGTGTGCTCGCTGGTGAACAACGGAAAGAGAGACGAGATCGTCGGTTTTCCACTCAGCCAGACGTTCTTGCGAAGGCCGTCATTGAGCTTGAAGCGGTTCCCGGAGCGGGCCACCAGGGTTCGCTTGATGACGTCAGTCGCTCCGCTACTGGGATTCTTGGTTCGAAGTACCACGCCGTCGCCAACACGGAACCCATGGCCTTTCTTTACGGTGACTTCCTGGTCATACCAATCCGAGTCGGCCGCAAGTTCCAGGGTCTGGGAATTGATCTTCGTGATCACCGATTCGGCACCACTTCCCTGGATGCGAATGCCACCGGGAAGCCAGACGGCATTGCGGAGGGTGTAAGTCCCGGGCAGGATCTTGACGGTTCCCCCACCCAGTCGGGCCACGTAATCGACTGCCGCCTGGATGACCTTGTCATCGGTCCCCATC
>JAPYUD010000341.1:0-1490 GCA_029936215.1 Pirellulaceae bacterium
CAAACTGGTCAAGCTGGTGCAACTGGAGGATTCGATTGTTGGAGTCCGGCGTTCCGGTGAGCTCGTGGAGTGGTTGCCGGCCCAGGGTGAGTGGGACGAGATCCTTTCGGACACGATGTCTCCCATTCGGCGACGAAGTGGGATGGGAGCATCGATGGGAGGTCCGGTTTACATCGCCGAGCAACAACAGCTCGTTTTTATTCGCCAGCCAGTTCCTTCCTTTGCCCGCTTCCGCCTTCGCTCCAGCTCTGCCGAGATTTTCCTGGGAACCCGGGAAAATGCAAGCTGGACTGCCACCCAGGGAAAAGAACTCCCCTACGGTGCGAACTGGATTACCTCCGATCCGGAAGGCCGTCTCCTGGTGCTGGCGTCCGGAGGATTGTTTCGGGCACGTGCAGAGTTAGCCCGGGATAACACGCCGGGTGCAAGGATCCTGAACCTGTTGCCTTTCATGGGGGACCAGGATGCCTTTGAAGCGGTAGGGCCAGAACCGGCCATGAACCTGTCGATGCCGTTTTCTGCTGCGATGCATCCGGGCAACGGGAACATCGTCGTCTGGCACAAGGACACGCTTCAGCTACTTCGCCGCGGCGAGGACAAAAAGTACGAGCACGCTGCCAGGCTGGAGTTGAGAAAATCGAAGGATGTCACCATGGCCTGGGCTGGAACAAGGATTGCCTGCGTACTGGCAGATGGCGAAGTTCTCCTGCTTGACGCAACCAGCCTTGTGATACAAAGGCGTTTTTTTCCTGCCGGTAAAACAACCCCCTACAAGGTAATAGCATCAGCCGACGGCCGCTGGCTTGCCGTGCTGTTTCATTCCGGCCGCCTGCTTCTCCATGATATTGAGCAGCAGAAGTCTCGCTCGGTGGGAAGCGGTGTCTCGTCAGCCAGTTTTGACGGGGACCAGCTGCTGGTGACCGATCGTGTGGAAAGAGTGACGCGGCATGATACCGTCTCCCTCCAGGAAGAATCTCGCTACGAACCGGAAATGACCACGCTGCACCAGGTACACCGGTTCTTCCTGTTACCGTTTTATCGCGTTTTCCCCAAGCCTGGTGAACTCGGGGAGGTTGTGGATTACGTGCTCACGGACAGCGACGCGCGGGCCTGGGGACCACCCCGCAGCACGGATTTGAGCCAGTACCATGAGGTGAAGGATATTGCCGGTCCGCTCGTCAATGGCGCCTGGTTTATCATTATCATGCTGACACTCTGCTGTTTTTACGTTACCCGCAAGGATTTTTAGATCGTCGTGCTGACACGATCTCGACCTGCTGGAGCGTGATAATGGGCTTTTTTATTAAAAACCGGTAAAAACCACTTACCGCATTCTTTCAAATTCTTTCCACAAAGCCCTAGAGACCTGGGGAATGATCAATAGAATAAAAGGATGCAGTGGACCGGTTCTGATCGTCAGGGCCAGGTGACATTGTTTATCGAGTAACTTTTTTAGGATTTTGAGTAAATGGGCGAAGGTACGATTAAAA
>JAPYUD010000341.1:1590-4494 GCA_029936215.1 Pirellulaceae bacterium
ACGCCCTGCTTATTCGCCAAAGGCGAACACGTGGGGCGTTTTCATGCGCCCAGTGTCGACTGGTTTCTCGGCGGCCGTTCTCTTGCCTGGTGGATTATCGACATCTCGATATACGCGGCGTAAGGCGTGGTAACTGGCCTGACGGGAGCCATGGCGGACACTTTCCGTGAAAAACCGGTAAAAACTACTTTCGGCATTCTTTCAAATTATTTCCACAAAGCCCTAGAGACCTGGGGAATGATCAATAGAATAAAAGGACGTAGTTGACCGGTTCTGATCGTCAGGGCCAGGTAACATTTTTTATCGAGTAACTTTTTTAGGATTTTGAGTAAATGGGCGAAGGTACGATTAAAAGAATTACAGACCGTGGTTTTGGATTTATTGACACAGGCGGGGAAAAAGATCTTTTCTTCCACATGGCAAGTCTCGAGGGAGTCTCCTTCGATGAGCTTCAAGAAGGACAGCGTGTCTCCTTCACGGAAGGCCAGTCAGACAAAGGACCGCGTGCGGAAAACGTTACGCTCCTGTAGAAACTGATGGAATCCTGGTTACCCTCACGGGGATACCAGGAACCAAACGCACGGATCGCGAAAAACCAAAATGACGACGCCCTGCTTATTCGCCAAAGGCGAACACGTGGGGCGTTTTCATGCGCCCAGTGGAATTGGCCCTGGAGCGGCACCGAGAAGAGTCAAGACAACGAATATCTTTCTCAGTTATTAGAGTGACTGGCATGGAATGGATCGACTGGCTCATCGTGCTGGGGCTCAATGGAAGCATCATTGCCTATGGCTTTTACCTGGCACGTGGGAGCCAGAGCAGTGTCGACTGGTTTCTCGGCGGACGTTCTCTTCCCTGGTGGATTGTCGGTATCTCGATGTACGCCACCGCGATTGATGCCAGTGACCTGATCGCCGATTCTGGCGGCACTTACACGCTGGGACTTACTTACTTTGTCACCAACTGGGTGGGGGCAGTCGTCGGCTGGGTGCTGGCCGCATTTTTCCTTTTCCTGCCCATGTACCGGGCAGGAATGTATACCAACGCGGAATACCTTGAATCCCGCTTTGGTGTCTCCTCGCGTGTTCTTTGTGCCCTTGTCCAGGTCCAGTATCGCACCCTGGTGTTGGCAATTATCGGTGTTTCCCTTTTCTGGACTCTCCGGGTTGTCTGCGAGTGGGAATTCCTGGCGTCGATGCTGACGGTTGTCGCAGTTGGTATCTTTGCCAGCATCTACACGGCCGTTGGTGGCCTGCGATCCGTTGTTGTTACCGATGCCCTGCAATTCATCGTGATGTCCGTCGCAGCGATAATTGTCTGGACCATTGTTTTTCAGCAGGCTGGTGGCTGGAGCGGCATCGAAAAACAACTGGCAGCAAGTGACCCGGCACTGCCCCAGTTGATGCACGTCAACCATGACAATCTGGCACGCGAGGATGTCACAAGCCTGGATGAGTCGGAGCGGGCTCGAAAACTGTTGCTCGGTGGGAATCTCAAGCAACGGGATTCACTAGTCGAACTCCAGCGGACTACTCCCAGCTGGCTCGTGATCGTCGGTTTTATCGTGATTGGCATGGCGTACCCGATCGTGAATCACACGCAAAGCAACCGGATGCTGGCATCGCGTAGTGAGTGGGATATGAAAATGGCTGCAGCAGTAGCCGGTATCTGCATGATCGTGATGTCGTTTTTCAATCTCTCGATGGGCGTCATGGGTAGGGCCGTGATGCCGGACCAGTCGCTCCTGCCCCTTGGCAACCAGGACAACATCTACCCCTACCTGGTAAGCCAGATCGACATCCTGGGCCTGAAGGGGATCGTGGTGGCCGGGATCTTCGCCGCCTCCTTCTCGACCTTTGATTCAATCGGTTCCTCGCTCTCTGGATTGCTGACGCGGGACGTCTATGCACGGCTGCTGGTGCGTGACGGGGACGACCGACATTATGTGCGCGTTGGCCAGTGGTTGACGCCCCTGGTAATCGGGATTTCATTCATCTACATGCCCTTGCTCCTCAAGGGTGGCATGCTGCTTGTGTTTCTCGACCTGACCAGCACCTTCGTGATCCCCCTGCTGACACTGTTCCTGATGGGTGCCTTGACCAGGGTGCATCGGCGATCCGGAACCGTGGGTCTGCTGGTCGGTGCTAGTTACGGGGTGATGCGTCTCCTTGCACCGCTGGTCGCCCAGAAGTGGGGAATCCTGATTCTCCCGCCAATCATGATTAATACCTTTGGCGCCTACCTGTTTTCCATGGTCATCACGGCAAGCACCATGGTTCTCTTCTCGCTACTGGCTGGCTGGCAGCCTGCCGGTCAGCAGGCTGCCTGGTCAGAACAGCAGTCAAGTTCCTGGCTCCGAAATAGCCAGCTGGCAATTCAGCAATTGAAGCCAGCGACCACCGGACACTGGCGACCTGACTGGTTACCACGCCTGCTGGGATGGGCCGTCATCCTGCTCGGTTGCTACCTGAGCTTCGTGGTTTTTTGGTAAGGAGAGTTGATGAAGATCACGCGGGTAGAAGTTCGAGCGGTAGGACCAACGGTGACACGTTACACCTGGTCACACGATATCCCGGAACAGTTCATGACGAACACGATCGTGCGAATCTTCACCGATACCGGCCTGGAAGGAACCGGGGCCGTGGCAAACTACACGTCATACGATTACGACCGGTACACGGCCGAGACGATTCGACACATGATCCCGATCCTGATCGGCAGGGATCCACTGGATCGGGAGTCAATCCGGCAGGCTCTCTGGCCACGTGTTTTCCCACTCGTCCCTGGTGCCATGGCCGCGATCGACATTGCCCTCTGGGACCTGCTGGGCAAGCTCGAGGGGAAACCGATCTACAAGCTGCTGGGGGGGACCCGGGACCGTATCAAGTCGTATGCCAGCACTCC
>JAPYUD010000342.1:0-4491 GCA_029936215.1 Pirellulaceae bacterium
AAGCAGTCGGCTGTCCCAGGGCAGATCGCTATATCCACCGTGACTACCGTCGTGGGTGGAAGCTGGGTTGATGTCAGCAGTGACGGGTCAGAGTGGGAATTTTTCACCCTGCCGGGCCACTGCCATGCCGGCCCGGTTGACCTGCTTGCGAGCCGCACTGCCCCGCTCGAGTGCCGGATTGGTGTGGTTCAGATGGATGAAGCGTATTTTTTCCCGCTGCTGGTCCGGCAGCACGGCAAACCGCCGAATACTCTCGATGATAAAGGGATGAGGGATCTCGGAGATGTCCCTGCCCGGTAACTCGTCCGTGGTGAAAAACGTTCCGTCCAGGTAAGCCCGGTCCGACTGGACCACCATTTTCTCGATCTGCCGGTCCCACCGCTCCCACTTGTCGATATCCGGAATAAAAAGGACCTGTCGGCGTGGCCCCTGGACCTGGAAGCCAACGGTCTCGGAGAACTCGTCGCGGTGGGGGACCAGGATCGGGGTCACGGTGATTCGCTCGTTCAGGGCAATCGGTTTTTCGGCTTCCAGCGGTCGAAGCTGAATATTGCCAAGCGATACTAGCTGGCTCCATGGACCCTGGCTGCGAAGAAACTCGGCCATCCGTGGCATGGCGAAGACCGGTACGTTGCGTGTCCCCATGACTTCCCGCCCCAGGTGAACCAGTCCGCTGTAATGTCCAATATGGGCGTGGGTCAGGAGAATGCCGTCGAGTGGCGGGCGACCCTCGCGTGCTGGCTGCAGCCGGCCAAGGTCCTTCAGCTGGAAGCGGAAATCCGGCGTGCAGTCGATAATCCACCGCTCTCCGCTTCCAGGATCCACGATCGCCAGCGAGGAGACATGGCGTCCTCGGGCCGGGTTGGTAAAAGCATCCTGGCAACAGGAACGGTTGCATCCGGCATGAGGGTATCCCCCATCCTGCGCAATACCCAGCACCACCACGTAGGGCGCGGGCGGGACGGCTCTCAATAGGTCCGCTCCACCAGCCAGCAGCAGGCCAATCCCCAGAAGCGATTTAAATAGGTGCTGCATTGGTGAAACCAGGAGGAGGCTAGGAGCGGGGTTGGGCAGGAGCAGAGGGGCGGCGCAGCTGCTTTCGCTGTTCGTCGGTCACGGGGGGACGCACGCGATCAAGCACGTTTTTTCGCAGGGCAGTGAGTTCCTCCTGTAACCGCCGGACCTCGCCTCGCTGCTTCTCGGTCGCTTGATCACCTGCCTGCTGGAGTCTCTTCCTTGCTTCTGCCAGCTGCCTGGTCAGGGCCTGACCCTCGACCTGTGTCGCTCGTATGGCCTCTGCGAAGGACGCTCTCTGTTGCTCGTTGAGAACTCGCGTGATTGCCGGTTGTTCTTTGCCTTGCGGGGCGGGGGTATTGCTGCCTGCTCTGGCTTCCGGCCTTTCCTCACGGATAGAGGGTCTTCGGCGGATAGCGACCTTGCGAGCTGCCTGGATTTGCTCGTCGCTCAGTTCGCTGCCTCGCTCGAGACCACGACTGTTCGGGCCGCTGGTCATCAGGTTCCGGGCGAGACTCTCGTGCACAAGGCTTAACGCATGGCCAAGCTCATGAGCCATCACCTTGGGTTCCAGTCGCCGGATGCCGGTCACCCCCTGCTGGCGGGCGGTACGGTTGTACTTGGCGTACTTGATCTGGGGAAGGATCACGACTCCATGGTCCGGCAGGTAGCGGCCGCCAAATCCATGGGGCATGGTGTGCAGGAAGACAATGTGAAAGACCTTCTTTCCTTTCTTCAGGTCGGGAAGTAACCGCACAAACTGCTGGCCACCCTCCCGGCGGAAGGCCGCCTCGTCGAGTTCAAAAAGTGCCACGTACCGTTGTTCGGCCTGTTCGCTTGCCACCTGGTAGGTGCTGATCCGTTTGAGCTTGAACTGGATCGCCGCTGATTTCCAGATCTCGTTTGTGCCACGGACAAACTTCTCCAGGTCGGTCTTGTCTGCCGGTGCATTAAGCAGGGACTCGTCCGATTGCAGGAAGTGGACGTGCAGCTTGAGCGTGATCGTTGCCTGGCCAGGCTCCCTGGCGTGGAGTGCCGGCGTTACAAGAAGGATGGCCACAAGGCAGGTGATTCGGGAGGCAGTTGGCATCAGTGGACTCCTTGCGACCGGGAAGATCTTCCAGGCAGCCTGCATTGTACCAGTATTGGGAAATGGATTTGTCATCGGTCGCTGTGACCGGGGACGGCTTTTTTGCTGACATCCCGTTCCCGGGCCACCATAATGTTGGCACCGTCTCCTTTACCAATAGAGGGATGCCCAGAATGCTTACCAGTGAAACTCGTGCCCGTGATTTTCCGCACCTGGAAGGAAAGGCTTACCTGAACACGGCGGCCGAGGGGATTCCGCCACTGGCGGTGGGTGAGGCGTTCCAGCAGTACGTGAACGACAAGCAACTCGGGATGGACGGCCGGCAACCTCATTTTGAGCAGTGGAATGCGGCCTGCACGCTGCTTGGAGAGATGTACGGTCTGTCGGCCGAAGAGGTGACGATCTGTTCCTGTTCGTCGGAGGCCTTTAACCTGGCAGCCCGGGCTGCTGGCCTGAAGCAGGGAGATGAGGTGATTATCAACGACCTGGACTTTCCAGCCGGCTCAACACCCTGGCTCCATGACGACTGCCCGGCAACGGTCAGGGTCTGGCGCCACCGGGACTGGTCACTTCATGTCGAGGACCTTGTCCCGTTGCTCGGCCCGCGGACTCGCGTGGTGAGCACCTCGCTGGTCAGTTTCTTTAACGGCTTCATGGTGCCGCTCGAGGAGATGATCGAGGCGGTCCACCATCACAGCGACGCCCAGGTGGTGCTGGATGTGACCCAGGCACTCGGGCGTATTCCCCTGGACCTCACGCAGGTGGACCTGGTGATCAGCAGTACACACAAGTGGATTCTCTCCAGCCACGGGGGTGGCCTGGTGGGTATTCCATCACGATCGGCCGATCGCTGGAACGTGCAAGCCGGTGGCTGGTTCAACCTGCAGGACGCTTTTGGCAGCGAGCGGTTTGAGCAGGTGGTGGTAAAACCGGGGGCGGCTGGTTTTACCGTGGGAATGCCCAATTTTCCGGCTGTTTATGCAATCCGGGCCGGTCTTGCTTATATAAAGGATACAGGTGTTGAGGCGATCGAAGCTGCGGCCCGTCCCCAGATGGAGGCGTGCCTGGAAGGATTGACCGGTTTACCGGTGGAATTGATCTCGCCACGCGACCCGTCCAGGCTGGCCGGGATACTTGCTTTCCGACATCCGGATGCGGAGGCGATCCACCAGCAGTTGCTCGAGGAGAATATTCACGTGATGGCGCATGCGGGCCGCTTGCGGGTCGCCATTCATGGTTACAACACGATGGAAGATGTTGAGCGACTGCTGGCGAAACTGCGAGAGGTGCTGACCTGACCCGATCCGGCCTGTAACAACTTTTGATCTAGGCGACAATGTTTAATGACTGCCGCCGGAAATCAAGGAGATAATCATGCTTGTTCGCCGTATCATCGCCATGCTTGGCCTCGCTTTTCTTGCCATTCCAACACTGCTCCCTGCCCAGGAAAAAGCCCCGGCATTCACTCCACCGGATGATATTGCTTTTCGCACGGCAGATATCATCAGCGAGGGAACCCGGATGCATGCGGACGTCTACGTGCTCAAGTCGCTTGCCGACAGCGAGAAAAAACTCCCCACGCTTGTTCTCTGTCATGGCTGGGGCGGAACCGCGGCTGGCCTGCGGCACACCTCCCTGACCTTTGCCCGCGCCGGTTACCTGGTGACGACTTTTGATTTTCGAGGCTGGGGCGAGAGTGATTCGCGCGTGATTCTCACGGGGAAAGCTCCCAGGGAAAAGAAGGAAGGTCGATTCACTGCCGAAGTTCGCGAGGTTCGCGAGGTGGTGGATCCGCTGGACCAGGGAATGGATCTGCTCAACGCCATTCACTGGGTGCATGGGGAACCGCAGTGTGACCGCGAACGGATCGGCCTCTGGGGTAGTAGTTTTTCCGGGGGCCTGGTGGTTTACGCCGCGGCCCGTGACTCACGGGTCAAGGCCACGGTCAGCCAGGTTCCCGCGTTGGATGGACGGGGCATGTCCAAGAGTCCCGAGGGTCGGCGTGCACTTTACGCTCAGGCCACCGGTCGCACACGAGGTAAGATCAGTTATCCGGAGCCGGGGATTCGAGCCGTGGGGAACCTCAAGGGGGCTCCGATCGTGGAAAAGATGACACTCTATGCCCCGGTGGAGGATGTGGCCCGGGCATCCACCTGTGCCATGATGTTTATCCTGGCAGGAAACGAGGAACTCTTCGATAACAAGGATCATGGCATCCTGGCCCACCAGCGGGCAAAGGGTGCCAAGAAGATCGTCACGATCGAGGACATCACGCACTACGGGATTTACCGCGAGGCCCGGGATCGAGCTGAGAAGCTGGCGGTGGAGTGGTACGACGAGCACCTCGGGACGACGGAAAATCAGCCGTAATTCTCAGCTGGTTCCTG
>JAPYUD010000343.1:0-4487 GCA_029936215.1 Pirellulaceae bacterium
CATCCAGTGATTGCGATTGAAAAGGTACCAGTTGCGTGCCAGGTATCCACTGCCGCGCAGCTTATCCAGGTCGTTTGGATAGAGTTCATCAGCAGCCAGCATCTGGCGGACCATCTCGTCGTAGGGAACGTCCTCATTGAGTGACTCGATAATCCAGTCGCGCCAGTGCCAGATGTGCTTTTGACTGTTTCGAAGTTGATCGCCAAGGCCCCACCAATCGCTATATCGCCAGACGTCCATCCAGTGCCGCCCCCAGCGTTCACCATGCCTGGGATCCGAAAGGAGCCTCTCCACGGTGGAGCGATACCAGTCGGGCGAATCGCTCGCAAGCAACTCCCTGAGCTCACCGGGACCTGGGGGCATCCCGAGCACGTCCATGTAGAGCCGTCGAATGAGCGTAAGGCGGGACACGGCTGCCTGGGCGGCAAGACCATGGTCCAAACGCCCCACCTCCAGAAATGCATCGATGGGATGGGCATGCGAGTTTGCCGGCACCCGCGGGCGGTTGATGTTCTGAAATGCCCAGTGATCGCGAGGATCCTCTTCCCCCCGCTCTTCTTCTGGTATGGGCATGCCCAGCGAGATCCATTTCCTGATCGCGGTGATTTGCCCCTCTTCGAGCGGCTCCCCCTCCGGCGGCATGCGAACATCCAGGTCCGCGGAGGCGACTCGCATCAGCAGCCTACCGTCCTGGAGGATTCCCGCCTTAACGATCGACTGCGCCGTGTCCAGCCGCAGGTCCGACTCCTGCTTCAGAGCTCCATGGCAGGCATAGCAGCGCGCTTCAAGAAGTGGCTTGATCTCCTCCAGGTAGATCTCCGAGTCGTCCGCGCAGGCATCCCTCGCCATTCCCGTGAAAACCACAAGCAACGCAAGAAACCGAAAGGTATTCACAGTGTCGATCCAGCAGGTTGGGTGAGCTCGTTTCAGTACTTGCATTTTAACGTCAGATGGCCATGGAACGCTATCATCATCCTGCGGCGGTTGGTGCTCTAAAACCTGAACCGCCGGCGCCTCGGTGTAGGATTTCGCTTCCCCCAGTTCTATACTCCGGATATGGGAATTCTCTTCACAAACGTCAAAGTGCTGGACTGCAGCGGTGCCGATCCGTTTCCTGGGGAAGTCCTGATCGAGGGAAACCGGATTCAAGCCATAAGCCGTGAAGGAGAGACGCTACCACGTGATAACGTGCAGATCGTTGATGGTGGGGGCAGTGCAACGCTGATGCCCGGCCTGATCGAATCACACGCACACCTGAGTATCGATAACACGGACGATCTCGCGTCGATCGGAATGATCCCGCCAGAGGAGAACACCCTGATCGCCATGCGAAATGCCCGGTTCTACCTCGACTGTGGCATTACCAGCTGCATCAGTGCCGCGGCTGCCAAGCCGAGGCTCGACGTGGTTATCCGAAACGCCATCAATGCTGGCGAAATCGCAGGCCCGCGCCTTCTCGCGGCCAGCCCATGGCTGACCGTTACCGGCGGCCTGGGAGACCTGCGGACGCTTCACATGCCCGACATCTCCTCCATGGCCCTGGTGCTTGATGGGCCGGAGGACTTTCGCCGCACGACGAGGGAACTGATTCGAGAGGGCGTTGATATTATCAAGCTGGTCATTTCCGGCGACACCTTCGTACCACATGCCCCGTCCGAATCCACCGTCATGTCCGAGGCCGAGGTGGCGGCCGCTGCGGAGGTGGTACATGCGCATGGCAAGCGGATGAGTGCTCATGCGAGGAGTGCCAATGCGGTGAAACTCTGCGTGCGTCATGGCGTGAAGGTCATTTACCACGCCAATTTCCTCGACGAGGAAGCGCTCGATCTTCTTGAGGAGAACAGGGACTGGTTGTTCGTCAGCCCGAATATTGGCTTTACTGCCATCGCTGCTCATGAAGGGGAACAATGGTTTACCGAGGAGGAAGTCCAGGAGCTCGGTTTTCGCGAGGAACTGGAGGGCGCCGCGAAGGGCCTTGCGGAACTCAGGAAGCGAGGGGTGCGGATACTGGGAGGCGGCGATTACGGGTTTGGCCTGACTCCCCATGGCGAGAACGCCCGGGACCTTGACCACCTGGTTCGTTATTGTGGCTTCACGCCGATGGAAGCCCTGTTGTCGATGACCAGGGATGGTGGAGCCGCAATGGACTTGCCTGATGAGCTGGGACAGATCCAGGAAGGATTCCTGGCGGATCTCCTGATGGTGGAGGGCGATCCACTGGAAAACCCCCTTGTTCTTCTCGATCGAGACAAGCTGCAGGTCGTGATCAAGGACGGAATTGTCCACAAGGCAATGCAAAGCTGATTCTCCCGGCCACATCCAGGCGGCATTTCATCGATCCCTGGGGATCTCGTTGTCTTTGAGATTCCCGATGTATATGATTCCTCCATGCGAAACAGGGGCGTACCGGTTTCGTCACTGGAGCTTTCCATGACCGATCACGTTTTCCACAGCTGTCCAAAGTGCAACCAGCATCTGACCCCTGGGTTTACCGCCCGTGGCAACTCCCTTCCATTCGCCGAGAGCGAAAAAATAGAGAAGTTCATACACGGTGAGGAAGAACTCTCGGGAGCAGGCTGGCGGAATCTTCTGCCGCACAGGGCGGAGTTTTACCGGTCGTTTCTCTGCCGGGACTGCCAAATCTACCTTGTGGACTACAGCACCACGTACACCAGGGAAGGCGCCCGGGAAGTTCACCGCGAACAGGTCGCCCGGAACTGATCTGCCGGTTATGGCGAACTGGATGCCCGCTTCTGGTCGGTAAACTGGAACCTCCTGCCGCCGAGAATGTCCTTGCTGGAAAATGTCGGGCACCAGTGTCTTTCGATGTGCTCGATCACCAGTCCGGTTCCCTGGATATGCGGTACGAATGGCCGACTGCGCGGGTTGTACATCGTATCGGTCATGTCCCTCACCAGCGCCACGTTCTGGCCCTGGTAGACCATCTGCCGGATTGAAAAAGGGCGCCCCAACACACACATGTTCGTGTGGACACCGACGACAATGACATTCTTGATACCCCGCTGCCGCATCAGGTAGTATGCCTCGGCGCTATCGGTCACGGCATCCCCTTCTTTTATCTTGATCGAGGCAATTTGATGGAGGTCCATTCGGCTTCCGTCTGTCGGACAGCGAGGCTGGCAGTCACACCCCTCGTCCGAGTCATCGATCGGCAGTGGCCTTTCCCGCTTTTCATCGAGCGCACACCAGGACTGCAGCGGAATCGTGGTTTTCACAGCCGGAGCCATCTGCGCCAGCTTCCGCATGGGAGTGTCCTGGTAATATTTCACACCTGAACTTGGACAATGAATGATCAACACGCCACGCTGACGGAGTGCCTCGGCCAGCTGGTTCATCCGCGGAGCCATTTCGCCCACGCGGCGAGTGGCGCTATCGCACCAGTGCTTCGCCCACATGTCACAGATCACCAGGGCAGTCTCCTTGCCCACCCAGCTTGTCTTCACCCGCTGGAGAGTCTCCTGGCCGTCGACCACCACACGAGACTGCGCCTTGAAAACCACCGCATCTTCCGCCTGCAGACCACAGGCCATGCCTGCCAGCAGAAGGCTGCTAATCGCAAAACAATGTCTCATGGAATTATTCCCTTTCGCCAGAGGTAATCTGTCTCTACTCTTTTTCGGCAGGCTTATCCGCAAGCTTCTGCTCGAGCAACCACTCGTAAAGCTTGGGATTCCTGTAAGTCTCGGACCAGGCATCGTGCCCCGCTTCGGGATAGCGGGTGAATTTCACTTTTCCACCCACCTCCTCCAGCGCCTTGACCATCCGCTCAGACTGGGAGAAGGGAACCACCGTGTCCTTTTCCCCATGAAAAACCCAGATCGGTATCCCTTTCATCTTCTCGGCGGTCGCGGGGTTTCCACCACCACAAATCGGCACCACCGCGGCAAACCGTTCGGGATAGGCAGCGGCCATCGACCAGCTCCCATACCCCCCCATGCTCAGACCCGTCAGGTAGACCCGTTTCCTGTCGACCTGGTAAGTCTTAATCACATGGTCAAGCAGTCCGTTGAGTATCCGCGAGCTCCAGCCACGACGCTGACTCTGAGGTGAAACAACAATAAAGTCCTTCACTGGGTGCTCGGCGCTGGAAGCAAGTGTTCGTGCCAGGCCGTTTCGCTTGATCTTTGGAAGGTCCTCCCCGACACTTCCGGCGCCGTGCAGAAAGAGGATCATCGGCCATGACTTCTCAGATCCCTTGTACCCATCGGGGATATGTAAATAATATTCCACGTTGCTTCCGGTACCGGTGTTGAAAACCAACCGGTGGGCGTGCTGCCCCGCCTCCTCGACCGCGGGAGTGGTTGTCAGCTTGACAGGTTCAGGCGGCGGTTCCGGCGTCGTGGTCGGTTTCACTGCCCCCTTGGGATGAGCGTCAAAAAACGCGAAGAGCTCGGGAAAGTGCTTGTAGGCTACGTCCACATGCCCCCCACCCTCGATCTCGATGTACTGGTGATCCATCTTCAGCT
>JAPYUD010000344.1:0-4463 GCA_029936215.1 Pirellulaceae bacterium
TCCCAGCAGGGCCGCGATCGCTGGAATGGACTGCTTGGCCGCGATCGGGTCCACCGGGACGCGGATGATTCCACCAATCAATTGAAGGATGCCGTCGGGCATCGGCTGGGTGACGTAGTCGGAGGCTTTTTCACCCTTGAGGTTTTGTGCTGCCGGGTCTGCCCCCTCTTCCAGTAGCAGCTTGACGACCTCCGGGTGGCCAAAAAAGACAGCCGTTGCAAGGGGCGTTGTTCCATCCGTATTCCGCACATCGACATTCGCACCGGCGTCGAGCAACAGCCTGGTGATCTCCTCGCTACCGACCGCCGCTGCCATCGCCAGCGGTGACATCTGGAGTTCCTGGTCAAGTGACTCGGGATCCACTCCATCGGCCAGCTGCTGCTTGATAGAGGCGACGTTGTTGTTCCGAATGAACTCGAAAAACGCTCCCGTGGCTGGCTTCTTGGCCTGGGCAGGTTTGGATGACGGAGCCGCGGGCGTCCCGTTTTCCGTGGTTTCATCGCCACCACAACCAAGGACAAGGGCGAGAGAGATGGCTGCCAGGACCGAGCTTGTGTACTTCAACATCTGGTTTCTCCGGACGCAGAAAATGACAGATTAAGGTGGCCGGTAAACCATCAAGTGTAACGGATGAATGTCATCCAGGTCGCTTACTTGGGCGGCAGTAATTTAACTTCCAGGATTTCCAGCCCGGCAGGATCGTCGAGGGAAAATGCATAGACATGTGTGAGCTTCAGGCTGCCGCCCGAGCGACGGGAAACATCGGCGAAAAAGATCTTTTCTTCCTCGTCAGAGAGAAAAAATGACTTTGCCGGCACCTTGAATTCAAACAGGTAGTCCCCTTTCTTTGCTGTTACCGGGACATCAAATTTTCCTGCGAATCCGCCGTCGGGCTGCTGGGTATTGATGACGAAATGAACCTCGGTATCATTCTCCTTTCGCCCCCGGATCAAGAGCATCGATCCTGGGTGGATCAGGACGGGTGATTCACCGCACTCCGATACCTTCAGGCTGATCAGGTGCAGCAGGATTGATCTCTCCCCCTGCCCGCCATCGTACGTATAGACATAAGGTTTTTCCTGTACCCCCTGCTCGGCAACGTCCCTGAAGGCAGCTGGTTGCCACTCGCCGTGTTCAATATCATCGGGCAAATGACTTTTCCAGAGGCCCGTTGGTTTTCGTCGCAGTAGCGGCTTGTGGTCGTCCTCCCGATCGACGGTGGTCAGCAGGTCATGCTGCGCGGGAACCTCGGTAACCCTCCCATCCACCAGGCGTGTGACGCGGACCTTTCCCTCGTTCACGCTGAGTGTCGTCCGTACCGGTTCCGCTTCGACATTGAGCTGGGTCCCCAGCACCTCGATCCGGGCGGTGACCGTGTTGATAACGAGCGGTTTATCCGCCGGCTGGTTTACCACCGTGGTAGAGAGCTTCCCTTTTTTCAAGTACAGCTCTTTTTGACCATGGTCTGCAATTGTTAGCTGTGATGGCCCGGGCAGGGTCAATCGTGTGCCATCGAGAAACTCGATTTCAATCCAGGATTCGGTGGAGAGTGTTTCCAGGGTTCCCCCGGTCAGCAGTTGGCCAGTTTCCAGGTTGCGTTCAATCCGCCCACCATTCCCTGTCCAGCTTACCGATCCCTGGAGCTGGTGAATGCGCGCGATGTTCTGTGGGGAACTGGGAAAGAACCCGGCAAGAGAGAGGCCCAGAAGCACCAGGGCGGCTGCTGCCACCAGCCAGGCCTTGCTGGGAACCGCTCGAGACTCTCTTTCGGCCCGGCCCGGTTTCACCGGCTCAACTGGCAAGGCAGGCTTGTCCTCGCTGGGATTCGGCATGATCGGTTCGTCGAGTCGTAGCTGGAGATCCTCGAGGAAGCGAGATGGAGACCTGAGGTCATTCTCTGCCTGCGACACCATGTCCGCTGCTTCCAGCTGTGCCTGGAGTTCCTCAAGCAGTTCCGGCTGATCCTCGATCAGCCTGGCCAGCTCTCCGGATTCCTCCTCCGACAACCTGTCGTCAACGAAGAGGCTTACAAGGTAATCCACACGGGACTCGTTCATGATCTTGTTTCCTGTAATACGCGAAGTTCAATGCATTTCCGGATGTGCCGCCGGGCTCTCATCAGGATCTGCCTGACGTTGGTTGCCGAAAGACCAAGTCGTTCGGCAAGCTCTGACGATGTTTCCTCATTCCGATAACGCCCCTCGATCAGTCTCCGACTCATCGGGGCAAGTTCTTCCATGCACTCGCGAATGGATTCCACAGAGACCTCTTCCGAGTGCTTGGGTGCATTCTCGAAACGCTTGAGCAGCATCCAGGTGACATCGGTATGGAGGATTCGCTTGCGCCGTGCGTCCTTGCGAGTTTCGTTGCGGATGATGTTAAAGGCGATGCCACGAACCCACTTGCCGAAATCCCGTGACTGGTCAAAGGTTTCCCACTGGTTAAAGGCCGTCAAGAATGCTTCCTGGGCAATGTCATCTACCCAGTCCGGCCTTATTCCGAGTGACCGGACGAAGGCACGCAGGCGGACCTGGTGTTGGTTGACCAGGTCTGTAAATTGTTCGTACTGGTTATCTGCAAACTCACCCATGTTACGTATTGTCGCCTACCTGCCAGCCTGTTACCACGAACTACAGACTATAAGGAAAAGCCCGCCTGCCCTGCCATCACAGGTAGAGTGGCTTGAATTCGTTTACGATAATGGGGATTGAGCCATTGATGGCCCTACCGCTTATCATGCGACCGCGAGTAATGAAATGAAGAATCTCCTGGCCCTGGTTCTTGGTATTTCTGTTTCCGCTGCGACCTGCCTGGCCGCCCCGCCCGCCATTGAGCAGGCTCTTGAAACGGCCGGCACAAACCGCCCACAGATCCAGCAGGCACTTGACCAGGTCCCCACGGCCCAGCGCAAGGGGATGATTTTCCTGGTAGAGAACATGCCGGCAGCGGACCTTGGAACCCTCAAGGCCGATTACCTGCTCCAGAACGTGCACCAGGCGTACCGCGCCTGGGAGGGAGTTGCCTGGAAGAAACAGGTGCCCGAGGAGGTTTTCCTCAACGACGTGCTCCCCTACTCGGTGATCAACGAGCGCCGTGATGACTGGCGGAAGGACTTCTATGACCGCTTTCACCCGCTGGTCAAGGATGCCAAATCGCCGGGCGAGGCGGCCGTGATCCTCAACAAGAACGTCTTCAAGCTCGTTAACGTCAAGTACTCCACAGGGCGAAAGAAGCCCGACCAGAGTCCCTACGAGTCGATGGAGACCGGGCTGGCATCCTGCAGTGGACTGACCGTGATCCTGGTCGATGCCTGCCGCAGCGTGGGAGTTCCCGCACGGTTCGTGGGAACACCGCTCTGGACCAACAAGAGTGGCAACCACTCCTGGGCAGAAGTCTGGGACCAGGGCTGGCATTTTACCGGGGCCTGTGAGCCGGCCGGCGATAACCTGGACCGGGCCTGGTTTGTCGGGCGGGCTGCTACCGCCGACCGTAATCACCTGCTGCACTCGATCTATGCTGTCAGCTACAAGAAGACGCCGCAGTTCTTCCCGATGGTCTGGTCCCAGGAGGATCGCAGTATCTCGGCCGTGAACGTTTCGGACTACTACACCCGGCTGGGAAAAAAGCTTCCCGAGGGAGCCGTGCTGGCTTATTTCAGGGTGGTCGACAAGAAGTCGGGAGAGCGGGTTGCCGCAAACCTGGTCATAAGCGACAGCGAGGGGAAGCAGGTTTTTGAGGGACAATCCAACGACGAGCGGTTCGACGCCAATAACCACGTCCAGGTCCAGGCAAAAGTGGGGGACCTGCTGACGGTCCAGTACACCGCCGGGGAGGTCAGCCAGACCCGGACCGTGAAGATCAAGAAGGCCGACCAGGTATTCAGTTTTCCTGCGGAGAAGTAAACGATGAGACGTTATGCGGCCCTGATTGTCACGCTTCTTCTGCTTGGCACCCCCACAGTACAACTGGCGGCGGCCGGCGCGCGTGCCTCGGGCCGGGCCGTGGAGGCACTGACGACGTACCTGGCCAGTCCGACCGACAAGCGCTCGCCGCTGGCCGAACAGGAATTTGCCACAACACCGCTGACGGAAGACGATGCAAAGGCGGCCAGCACGCTGCTCTGGAAGGATCACCAGGCCATCATCCGGGCTACCCGCAAGGCAGAAATGGATGCCCGTCGGATCAAGGTGGGCGACCTGGAGATGCCCTTTTTTTACAAGATCTTTGGCGACAAGCCCAAGCAGGGCCGTAGCCTCTACTTCTCACTCCACGGTGGCGGCGGTGCTCCCAAGCAGGTCAACGACCAGCAATGGAACAACCAGAAAGGACTCTACCAGCCTGCCGAGGGTGTCTACCTGGTCCCCCGCGCCCCGACCAACACCTGGAACCTCTGGCACCAGGGCCACATCGATGGCATGTTCGATCGCCTGATCGAGAACCTGGTGGTCTTTGAGGGAGTGAAC
>JAPYUD010000345.1:0-4457 GCA_029936215.1 Pirellulaceae bacterium
GACGTGGAATTACCGCAACTTGGAGGACGTTACGATGGCGACTTCAAGGACCTGGTTCGTGTCCTGCGAGGGGAAAAAGAGCTTGAATTCAGCTATCAACACGACCTCGCAGTACAGAAGGCGATACTCCAGGCGAGTGGCCTTTCACTCGCGTAATTCCCCCATTGTCCCGGTTGGCGTACCACGTTTGATTTGACATCTTTTTCTCTGCCGGAGAAAATAAAGAGAACGACAGGGGCAAGGCACGTGTGAAAACAACCGCTACCAGGCCGGATTGGCCTGCTGCGACTTCTCACACGACAAAACCGATTGGATGTTGGCGGTGCACGAACACGAGAACCAACTCATCCAGTTGGTGCGAGATGGCGACCTATCGGCCTGGGGTGAGTTGATCCAGATTCACCAGGACCGGCTCTACAACAGCATCCTGCGCGTTGTCGGCCATCCGGACCGTGCCCGCGACGTTGTCCAGGATGCTTTTATCCAGGCCATCGAAAATTTCTCGCGTTTTGACGGCACGAGCCAGTTTTCCACCTGGCTCTACCGAATTGCCTTTAACCGGGCGATGACAATGTACCGCAGGCAGAAGGGCGAGGTCTCACTTGACGTGGCTCGTGAGAACGTAGGGGATGAAACTATGGCAACGTCCCAGGACCAACCCGAGGACCGGGTTCTCAACAGCGAACTGGTCGACGAGGTCCACCAGGCCCTCGGGCAGCTCACGGCGGAACACCGGGAGGTGATGGTCCTGCGTGAAATCGAGGGTTGTGAATACGAGCAGATTGCCGAGATCCTGGATATCTCGATTGGCACCGTTCGCAGCCGGCTTCACCGTGCCCGGGCGGAAATGCGGCGATTGTTACGTGTTTACTTTGAACAGCCACCTGGGAATGACAGCTAGGTGTGTCGGCTCACGGGGGTTACCGCCGTTGGTGCCGGTAGCTGAATCGATCGTGCCACAAATCGACCGTGATCGCACCCTGCACACGCGTGGAAACAACAGGAACACCCCATTGCCGGTAGAGCAGTTCCCCGCTGGCCACCTGGTGACCACTGCTGATGACCACCAGGCGAGGTTGGCACCAGTCACAGATCGTCAGTGGGTCACTATGCAGACTCCCGTGATGGGGCGCCATTAACACCGTGGCAGGCCGAGGCAGTTTACCAACCAGCATCTCCAGCCCATCCGCTTCCAGGTCCCCGGGCAGTAGCAGCCGGCTCGCCCCCCAGGTCAGTTCCACGACCAGGCTTGCTGCATTGTCATTCGAAAAACGTTGGCCCGCGGGAGGATGCAGCACCCGGACTCCAGGTCCTTTCCCTGGCAGCACACTGTCCCCTTGCGAGTAACAGCGAACCTCCACCTGATGCCTCTTGAGTGCCCGGGCCACCTCGATGGTGGCTGGCGAGGCAGTCCAGTCCAGCTGGGCGGGGACACCGATCTGACGGATGCGAAATCGTTCCAGCAGGTAGGGAATGGCATTGAAATGATCCACATCCGCATGGGAGAGAAGAAGCTGATCAAGCTGGCGTATACCCCGGCTCCAGAGTACCGAGGCCACCTGCCGACCTGCCGAATCGGGATCTCCCAGGTGGCCAGCATCGTAAAGCCAGGCACGACCATCCGGCATTTCCAACAAGACACTGGTACCATGCCCGACGGAAATAAAAGTCGCTCTGAGCACATCCCCAGGAGGCCGTTTCCAGGCACGCGTGGTGGAGATGCCAGCCAGCAGGACCCACAACACCAGGGATATTCTCAGTAATCGGCGCCAGCTCCGCTGCCGGCAACTCCAGCCGAGAAAGAGCAGGCAATAAAGAACAGCGACCTGCCATCCAGCAGGCGCCGGGGACCAGAAATAAGCGCCCGGCCAGTCGCGTGCCAGGGTAACAACTCCCTTGATCACCTTGAGTCCAAGCCAGAGGGGAACCACCGCCAGCTTCGAAATCCAGCCCAGGGGGGACAGGAGGATTGCCGTCATTCCTGCAACCAGCACGACTGCCAGGGGCATGCCCAGGACAAGGGCCAGCAGGATTCCAACCGGGCTGACCAGGTGAAAGTAATAAAGCACCAGTGGAGCGGTGATCGACCAGGCCGCGAACGAGAGGAGCGAGGCGCGGCGGAAGGTCGTCAGCAATCGGCCCGCCAGCTGGACCATGCGAGGACGGCTGGCAACCAGGAGCTTTTCGATCGGGTCCTCCGGCTCGGCAGTTGGTAGCAGCGCGCCGCGACAGCGCACCAGTCCCAGCACGGCAACAAAGGACAACTGCGTCCCTGCCTGAAACAGGCTGCTCGGATCGAGCAACAGGACCAATAACGCTGCCGTGGCAAGCGTATTGACCGGCAACGCCGGTCGAGAGCACAACTCGGAAAGGCAAAGAACCGTTACCAGAATAGAAGCCCGCATGATCGGGGGACGCCCCCCGGTAAGCCAGCAATAGAAGAAGACAAAGGCAATCGCCAGGGAGAGTCCCAGCCGTCGATCGACCCACCCGGCTCGTGTAACAAGCCAGAAGAGCCCGGCCAGCACACCGACGTGAAGCCCCGAGATTGCCAGCAGGTGGATAGTGCCTGTCAGGAAAAATGCGTCCCGCTGGGACGATGTCACCTGCTCACGTGCACCCACAAGCATCGCTTCGGCAAGCGGGGCATCCACCGGACCAAGCTGCTGCTGCAGACGCCGGCAGATCCTCGCTCGCACATTCTCCATCCAGGCACGTGGGGACCACCTGCCGACACGACCAATCAGCTGAATCGCGGCAGGAGAAGGTGCCCTGAGATAGAAGATCTCCCGGCGGCCTCGCATTCTCTCGAGCAGATCCAGCCCAGGATTAAGGAGGCCGGGAGGACGGCGGGCAAAAGCAAGGAGACGGACAAGATCTCCCGGGCGGAGATGGCTGGCATCCCCCACCACCATCAGAGTTGCTTCACCACTCGCCTGCACCCAGTTTCGCCCGTCACGGGCACGGGAGAGCCGGGTTTTCAGCCGCGACACCTGCTGGGGAGGAAAAGAACTAAGGGGATCGGGCTGTGGGGCTGCCAGCAGGCGAGGAGAGGAAAGTACAACGGCTTCCAGGCAGACCGGCCTGTTCTCCTCGTCCAGGCGGAAAGCCAGGTGATCGTCAGGAAACCACCTCCAGTCGAGCTGGTGCCAGGTCGCGGCGAGCGTGGCCATTGAAACAAGCAGTGCACACACGGCAACACAGTGGTTCCGGCGACAGAGGGTCATGCAGATCACCAGGGCCACCAGCGCAAGGGAAAGCCACATATACCAGTAAACAACCAGGAATCGATCCGCCAGAATTCCTGTAGCGATTGCCAGCGCAACGGTAAGCATCGGCTGGTAGGGGTGCGGAGCGTCGGGTGGCAGAGGAATCACCGTGGGTGACATGAGAAGTCCCTTTCCCAGGAGACGGATATGCCTGCTCCCTGGATTGTCCATGTTGAACTGACAGCAGCTTGTCAGCGTCCGGTCAACCCGGGTGGGGTTTCTCGTTTCAACCAGATTTCCGGCGACCGGTGGAACGTGGCACAACCTCGCGGTACATTCATTTCGTGGCGAGAAACTCGCATCCAGGCCTTCTGCAGGCTTATCGCGCGTACTTTTCCCAGGGAGACAACTGGTGAAACACACGATCCTCGGAATCCTGGTGCTTGGATGCTCGCTCCTGTTGGCAGGCTGGAATCTGCAGGGCCCTCCCGCAGCGGTCCAGGCCGGTTTGATTGCCAAGGGGCAACGACCCAGGAAACCACAGACGCAGGTAAAAGAACCGGAGAAAGTGACCGTGGGCACAATCCATTACCCTCCCACCCGACGCGGGGACACCCAGGACGACTACCACGGAACGCTGGTCAGGGACCCCTACCGCTGGCTGGAAGATACTGACAGCGAGGAAACCGCTACCTGGATCGGCCAGCAGAACAAGACGACCTTTGGCTACCTGGAACAGATTCCGGCCCGTGAAGGGATCCGGGACCGTCTTACCCTGCTCTGGAATTACGAGCGATTCGGCCGTCCCTACAAGCGTGGCGGCCGTTATTTTTTCACCCACAATGACGGGCTTCAGAACCAGTCCCTGCTTTTCACCAGCGACAACCTGGACGATGAACCACGACTGCTGTTGGACCCCAACCAGCTCTCGGAGGATGGCACGGTCGCCCTGGCGGGCTGGCAACCAAGCCACGATGGCCACCTGCTGGCCTTTGCCCTTGCCTCGTCCGGTTCCGACTGGCGCGAATGGAAGCTGCTGGATGTTTCCAGTGGCGAGGTCCTTGAGGATCATCTTCAGTGGGTCAAGTTCTCCGGGATCTCCTGGTCCGCAGACGATTCAG
The DNA here is from genome assembly GCA_029936215.1 of Pirellulaceae bacterium. Lineage (GTDB taxonomy): Bacteria > Planctomycetota > Planctomycetia > Pirellulales > Pirellulaceae > SAT2750. Next base: position 4,331 of record JAPYUD010000345.1, read on the forward strand.
GGTTTTACTACAGCCGTTACGACGAACCCGCCGAGGGAACAGAATTCAGTGGAACCAACCATTACCAGAAACTTTTTTTCCACACGCTTGGCCAGCCCCAGTCAGACGACCGGCTGGTTTACCAGCG
>JAPYUD010000346.1:0-4446 GCA_029936215.1 Pirellulaceae bacterium
CCGTTACCACGGGACTTGCTGGTCAGGTAATTTACCGTATTGCGGATCTGCCTGGCATACGGTCCCTGCGTTGTTGTGGATCCCGAGCAGATCAGTGCCGTGCCTGCCAGCGCAGTCATCGCTGTGGGGTAATTACCAGCCGTCCAGTGGCCCAGGGAGGACTGGGTTTTCTTTATCCAGTCCAGTCCCTTGCGAATGGATGCCTGCCAGGCCGGCACCCTTTTCCCCGCTGCAAGCTGACGCGGTTGGCCGAGAATTCCAACCCCGGTCGTGGCTGCAGCAATTGACTTGAGTGCATCCCTGCGTGTGAAATTCATCATCGAGTCGGTATCTCCTCCCGTTTGAACTCTCTTCTCTCGGTCCAGCATCTCGTGGCCTGGCTGCTGGATGGACTGTGCATTCCTATTGTCACCCAATGAATATGAAAAGTCTAACCGGCCTTCGCTGGTTTACTCGGGCATGACGATCGGACGATTGTCGCGATTGTTTATTAACTGGTTGATCTTCTCCATCTGGAGTTCTCCGTTTTCTTCCTGCAAAACCGCCGGAGGGATCGTGCGAGGCATCGGGGAGTTCTGCCAGTTATCCAGGAACTGTAGCTGGATCTTCCGCTGCGGCTCCCGCTTCCCGATGAAGTCAAAGGGCTGGTCACTTCGCAGCGGCTGGTAGAGCTCGTGGGCTTTCATCGCTCGCTGCGCGACAAAACGATTGACCGAAAAGTCGTCAGTCCGAACGATATTCAGCAGGGGGAGTTGCCAGTTCTGGCCGGATGCCTCAATCGCCGGTTTCCATCCCATGTGCCAGGCGCTGATAGCGCGCTGGACGCCATTGCCGCCGAGAATCCAGCGAACGGAAGCAGCCACCTCTCGCTGCTCGGGCTCCAGTTTCGCTGGTGGATGGTCATACCACTGGACAAGATGATCGGATGTCCACTCGAGCGTCTTGTCCAGGTGGCAGAGATTGCAGGCGTTGGGACGACCACCCAGTTTCTCGTTCACCACTCTGGGGGAATCCACGCGGTGTGAACGGATCGCCCCCATCAGGGCAAAAGAAGTATGCGGCATGTGGCAGTTGTAACATCGACTTCCCTCCGAGTCCGCGAGATGATGTGTGTGCTCGCCAAGGGAGTCGGCGATCTCGTCGTGGCACCGAAGACAGGAGAGATTGCTGGTGGCCTGCGAGGTGAGCTGGTCGGCGGGGTCGGTACTCTGATGCATGGAATGACAATCGAGGCAGGTCATTGTCCCTTTCTGGAAACAGGCCGAGATCGCCATGCCCAGGTACTCCCGCCCCCCGGTGCGGACACTGCCATCGGGCCAGAAGGCGTCCGCGTAGGGATTCTGATGGATTGACTCCTTGTCATAAAAGACAAGCTGGTGAGTCCTGGAGAGTCGTTTGCCAGGTCGAAAGCCACGTCCCTGTTGCAGGAACTTCTGCATGTTCTCGACCATGAACCAGCTGTGGCACTGGGCACAGGTTTCCGAGGATTCACTCTGCGTGGCCGTGGCTGGGTTGAAGATCGTGCTGTCCGGGATGTCATCAAGTCGGTGCTGGTAACGGGCCAGGGGGTTACTATGCCGCTTGATGTGGTCTGCTGCCGGTCCGTGGCAAGCCTCGCAGGCAATCCCCAATTCCGCGACCGATGTATCCAGCTCAATTCGATTTTGTATTCGCTTGAAAGTCGCCCGGGGGTTGCCGTTCACCGAATGGCAAATGATGCACTCCCGGTTCCACGTTGCCGCTGGACGACTGTAGCGGGGATCGACGATGAAGGAGTCCTCGTAGGGGATCCACTGTTTTTCGGGGATGAAATAAACCCAGGGGAAGAGACGTAAATCCTGCCCTGCTTTGGCGCTTGGTAACCAGTACATCTGCATGCTGTGTGAGCCAGTCGTCATCACGACCCGGCGATCGACCATGGGGGGGGCAGGTCCCTGGCGTGGTTGATAAAACTGGTCCAGCGAGGGAGCTTGTTCGTTTTTCTTGAGAAGTGTGAATTCGCGATCCGGATCCGGGGTCCTGACCCAGAACTCGTCGCCCTCCTGCCAGACCTTGAAGGTGGTGTTGCCAAGCACCAGTTCGCGGCCATCAAAGGGTGCCTTGATTCCCTCCCTGCTGGCTACCATTGTCATCGAGCGGTGGTAGGAGTCATGCCAGCTGCGATGTTCTCCCGGATGGCAGCTTCGACAACTTGTCGATGAGACATAGTCCCCCTTCAGGTCCTGCTGTGGGACTGTGCTGTTAATCTGCTCGTCGGCGCGTGGCCGAAGGACAACAGCCATCCAGAGGAAGAGTGTTGTTCCGATTGCCAGGCCGGCAAGCATCTTTCCCTTCTCGATCGAACTACGACCTGATCGCGCATGGAAATTCAAGCTGGCGGCGGTAAAGGCAAGCAGCAGTAACCCCAGGCAGACACCTAATTCCCAGTAGTTCATGGGTTGATCGAAGCAGCCCGGTGAAGAATCCCCGGGGTCCTGTGCTTTTCCTAGAGTTTCGGGATCGGGATCACCGGTCCGCTGACACGGCGCGGGGGAGGGTCGTAATCGGGTCTCAGATCAATGCCATACCCTCGTTTGAGTTCCTGGGCTGCCCGCTCCGCCCAGGGAGTCCCCGGGTGCCTTGAGATCACCAGCTCGAATAATTCAGTAGCCTTGTCCACGTAGGGCTGGCTAATCGGACCGGTGATGGTCTCCTTCCGGGTGACGACATCCCAGTGGCTCAGTGTCAGGTTCGGAGGCCGGCTGAGGGGAACGATCTTCGGATTCTGGAGGAAGGCCTCCAGGGATGCCCCGTACTCGTAGATACGTGCCTGGTAGGCAATCACCTGCGCGTGAATGAGATCATAGTTTGCCATCCAGCGCGGGGAAACTTCCTGGCGGCGATGCTCGGATGCTTCTTCCAGTACAAGCTGGGTGGTTGCCAGGTAATCGAGGTAGATTTTTGCCTTGGCCTGCGATTCTCGAACCTGCTGGACAAACTGCTGCGGATTCCTGGAGAACGCCATGCGAACCTCGATGATCTCCGCGACTTCGGGTCGATAGGGATTCAGGTCATTGACGACCTTCCAGAGAAAAGTCCGCAGTGGATATCGATCACGATCAACAAACTGGACCAGCCGTGACCGCAGGTCAGGCTGGTAAGGGTACATTGCCTCCAGTTGATAACGCCGCTTGTCCGCATTTCCCCGTACCAGGTTGGTTTCCACGCTCGGGAGCATGAAGAAGATGCCGCCGGTCTGTTGAGCTATCCGTGCCTGTTCATAAGATCCAAATCCACTGGAAAAGGCGTCATGTCGCCGACGAAATCCATTCGTCTGCAGTTGCTCGACAAAAGCGGTTTCCGGCCCCCGGTCCACTCGCAGCCAGTGGACATTTCCGGTCTGTGGATGGGGCCAACGCATGAAAGCATAGGGATATCCAAATACCGATTCTCGTCCCATGACATAGATCCGACACTTGGCCGCCTTGGCCTCGGCAATGGCAGCTTCCAGGAAGCGATCGTTGTTCTCCGGATCACCACTCTCGTCCGTGACCAGGACCATTACCATCTGACGCTTCTTGCCGTACTGCCGATGGAGCCTGATCGCGGTGCCCACCGACTGGCACATGAGTTCCTTGCCAGATGGATCGATGGGAACCGAGTCAATAGCGGTGCGAACCTGGTCCAGGTCACTGGTCGGCCTGCGGGTATGCTGAAGGAACCCCTGGCCAAAACTCGTCACCGCGGTCAGTAATTGATCTCCCTTTGCGTTTTCCGAGAGTCCAAGCTCGTCGTAAACACGGTTGATCCGCTGGCGAATCTCCTGCTGGTCATTCTTCATGCTCTCGGACTGGTCGAAACACCAGATCAGCATCACGTCTCCACGGTCCAGCATCCACATCACCTCCTGCGTGATGCGGTCGATTGCCTGCTGGTAGTCGTCCACGATCTGGCGAGGATCTCCGAGTGCTCCCTCGGGAAGGTGGTTGAGCAGCTTCGTGGTTGACGGTAATTGCATGAAAGGGGAATCGATGACCACCTCGCTTGTGGCGGTATCAAATTGCTGGACAATTTCCTTGTTGAGCATGATCTGCTGGGATGATGAGCCGGGGGCCGCTCCGGGGATGCCGAGGGCCGGGGAACTGTCGACCAGTTGCTCGCTCAACTCGTCGGCAGGCTTAAGCTCCTCTTCCAGTTCCACGCTGACAAGTTCATCATCCACGAGTTCGTCCCGAATCTCGGCAATGATGGTCTCGACAAAAGAAGCAACATCGGAACTGACGGTGAGGACACCTAGCACGACGAGAATCAGGGCGTGCAGGATCATGGAAATGGCAAAGGCACTGCTGCTTCGAAGCAGGTGACGAAAGGAAGAACCCCTGGCTGAACTTGCGACATCCGGGTTATCGATGGACTCGGACATCGTGGTTACCGGGTCTTCCAGTACGTTCTTTTTGTCCTCTGTGG
>JAPYUD010000347.1:0-4441 GCA_029936215.1 Pirellulaceae bacterium
GCACAGGACACTGGGCCGGTCTTTTTCTGTTTTTCTGTAATTCTTTGCAGGTCAAGCTCCGTTTGGCACACCACGTGCATTCATTCTTTTACGAAACGTAAGCGTACAATCGGGGTTTGGGCTTTTTTGATGGTGGCCTGGTTAACTTGCCCCTGGCCAGTCCACCGTGTTAACGCGTTGTTAACATGCCCAAGCCCCGATTTTTTTGCGCCGCCAAACTCTATCGAGCCGCTGAATCGATCTGGCGTGAAGACCTTCATGGCGTCATAATGTGCCGCCGCGCAGCGTCTTTCCAGCTTTCTTTTCACGGGTTCTTCTTCGATGACCGGTTCCCTGGACGTCAACAACCCGGTTCCGATCGGCTCCTATCACTGTGGCGAGGGCCAGCCACTGACCGTGATCGCCGGACCCTGTGTCCTTGAGGATCTCCAGACCGCCCTGGAGATCGCTCGACAGCTTGCCAGCGAGATGGCGAGACTCCCGCTGCAGGTGGTATTCAAGGCCTCCTTTGACAAGGCAAACCGGACCAGCATTGACTCCTATCGTGGACCGGGCCTGGAGCGAGGCCTGGAAATCCTGGCCGAGGTCCACAAGCAGACAGGACTCCCGGTGACCACCGACATCCATCAACCGGAACAGGCATCGGTGGCAGCAGAAGTCTGCCAGCTGCTCCAGATCCCGGCCTTCCTGGCGCGGCAGACAGACCTGTTACTTGCTGCTGCAGCAACAGGCAGGGCAGTCCATGTCAAGAAGGGACAGTTCATGGCCCCCTCGGACATGCGTCATGTTGTTGCCAAGCTGGTCCATGCCGGTTGCTGCAATGTATTACTGTGCGAAAGAGGCACTTTTTTTGGTTACGGTCAACTTGTCAATGACATGCGTGCCCTGCCACAAATGAAAGAACTGGGGACACCGGTGATCTTTGATGCCACTCACAGCGTACAGGAACCAGGGAAACTTGGAGGCTCGACAGGAGGGCAGGCACAGATGGTAGGGCCATTGGCCCGGGCTGCTGTCGCCATTGGAGTGGATGGGATCTTCCTGGAAACCCACCCGGAACCTGCCCGCTCACCAAGTGACGGAGCAAACATGGTAGCGTTAAATGACATGGGTCGCCTCCTGGAAAGACTCACCCGTATTCGTGATGCATCCGAGGAGAGAATAGAGTGAGCAGGCAACCTGGCATAAAATCCTGTCTGATGGTGGCATTCCTTTCCACTGGCTGCACGTTACTCGCTACCGGCTGCAGCCCCGATACCGATCTCTCCCGCCTGACGTCACAGAAACAAACCAGTTCACAGGAGGACGACCTGGGCCAGGCAGCATCGCTGATCGAGCGGCTCGACAGTGAACCCTTCAGCCAGCTCCAGTCACTACTGATTTTCCACCTGAACCGCTGGATCCAGGAGCAACCACGCGATCCAGAATGGATCCTGGCACCCCTGATCAACCGGCTTCCCTTTTCGATTGAAAACCACCCCCACCTGGAACAGCTGCAGTTCCACCTTTCCGACGTCTACTATCTTCACGAGACGAGCTGGCTGCATTCCATCGCCAACTGGGTAGAGAACCAGGACAACCGGAAACACCTGGACCGATTCTCCCAGCTCCAGACGGAGGGCCTGACCGACGAGGAACGAAGTCAGTTGCTCACCGCCTGCCGGCTGTTTGACTGGTCGGTACGTCATATCCAGCTCAAACCGCTCAAACCCTATCCTACAAGCGGCAGTGGTGAAAATGTTCGCGACCGGAATATCGCCCCCAGCCTTGGCATCCCGGGCCCGGGTTATACCCGCATCCCCCACGAGACGCTCACTCACGGAAGTGGGGATGCCTGGCAACGTGGCCGGGTTTTCATCCAGCTGGCAAGGCAGAAGCAGATCAAGGTTGTCTACCTTGGCCTCCGCGGGGAAAACCAACGACGTACCGAACCCTGGCTGACCGCCGCGATGATTGGCGAGCAGCTGTTTCTGTTCGACAACCAGCTGGGAATCCCGCTGCCAGCCGACGGGGGATCAAGGATCGCCACGCTGGCTGACCTGAAAGAAGATCCCGGCCTGCTGGAGAGTTTCTCGATGGGAGACAAGCCTTACCGGACCAGCGGGAAAGACCTGGAACGTGTTGTCGCCCTGGTCGATGCCTGCCACTGTGCGCTCTCCCAGCGGATGAGGGTCCTGGAAAAAAACCTTGCCGGGGAAAACCAGATGGTGCTCAGCGAAACCCCTGGGCGGATCTCTCGACAGATGCGAAATACCTTCGGCATTGACCGGACAGAACTCTTGCCGACATCCCTGGAGACCTATTTTTACAAGATCGGTTCCCTGCAGAAGCTACAGGAGGCCGAGCAAAAACTTCAGCAGCTCTCCCTGGCCCAGGCATCGACACCCGCCGAGCAGGCACAGCTCTCCAGCGAGCTTCGGAATACACGGCAGGAACTGGATCGACACAACCGGGAAAGAGCACTCCTGTTCTCGGAGGTGAGCGAACTGGTAGCAGGGCGACGGCTGTTTTTCCGCGGACAGTTCGGGGACGCGGAGTTAACCAAGGGAGGGCAGGGGGCTCGCAGCGCCAAGACCCTTCTGCTGGGGTCACGCTTGCCGGATGATGTCATTATTGCCCTGAATTCATCCCCCGACGTCCAGGAACAGTTCGGCCTCCTTCCCCAGCAGAATGAAACAGCCGAGCAACTCAAGAGCCGGGTGGAATCGACCATGTACCTGCTGGGCGAATCCAAGAAGTATGCCACCTTCTGGATCTCGATGATTCTCATGGAAGAGGGAAATTACGAGGCTGCCATCAACTGGCTGGAAAAACGAACGCTCTCGATCGGCGAACTGGGGCCCTTCGACCACCGTGCCCGTTACAACCTGGCACGCTGTTACGAGGCAACCGGGCAAGCGGAGAAGGCCTGCGAGATTCTCGAACAATCCACCTCACCCCAGGCCCAGGGTGATCGCCTGCTGGCAAGGATCCTGGCATCCGGTTCCTGAGCCGGGCCCTTCAGCAGCTACTTCCAGGCAAACGGCTGGCCTGTCAGCGTCTCGAAAGCCTCGATGTATTTCTCCCGGGTCTTGCTCACAACATCCTCTGGCAAGCTCGGTGGAGTACTCTCCTTGTCCCAGTCCGTATCACTCAGCCAGTCACGGACGAACTGCTTGTCAAAAGAGGCCTGAGCCTGGCCAGGAGCGTACTGGTCGGCCGGCCAGAACCGCGAGCTGTCAGGCGTCAACACCTCGTCAATGAGGATCGCTTCACCGTCATACCAGCCCCATTCGAACTTGGTGTCGGCAATGATAATGCCCCGCGAAAGTGCATACTCCGAACCCTGCTGATAAATCTCCATGCTCTGGTCTCGCAACAGCGTGGCGGTGTCGATGCCAATGATCTCGACCATCCGGTCGAAGGAGATATTAATGTCGTGGCCACTTTCTTCCTTAGTTGCCGGGGTGAAGACAGGCTCCGGAAGCTGGCTACCCCGCACAAGTCCTTCTGGCAGGGTGATCCCGCAGATGGTGCCGTCCTGCTGGTACTCGCGCCATCCGGATCCTTCCAGGTAACCTCGAACCACGCATTCAATCGGTACCACCTCGCACTTGCGAACCAGCATGGAACGACCCTCGAGCACTTCCCTTGCCACTCCCTCCGGAAGATCCATCTCGTCCAGGTCACAGCTGAGCTGATGATTGGGAGCATCCAGGCGATCAAACCAGAAACGGCTGATCTGGGTCAGGACCCGTCCCTTGTCAGGGATACCGCTGGGGAGGACCCAGTCAAAGGCACTAATGCGATCGGTACTGACCAGCAAAAGTGCGTCACCAAGGTCAAAAATGTCCCGGACCTTTCCGCGTCGTACGGGCAGGTCGTTAATTTCTGTTTCGAGTACGGGGAGCGACATGGGAAATCCTTCCTTGCATGGGGGCTACCGGTTCCAAGTGTCGGCCGACAGATCGGTTCCTGCCTCTTGTCAAGCGAACGGTGGAGGCAGTATACCAGTCTGACGACACCTGTGAACTAGTTCACTCGTCAGTCGCGTAGATTGTAGATGCAGGGATTGCTTGGAGATTCTCGTTCCTTCATCCCTGGCACCTTTCCCAGTAGAGCAGGCAGAGACCGACGTGAAATCGACCATGCGTTTCATCGCCGCCCATCCCGAGAAGCTCTCACCGGAGGTAGTCGGGCAGTCTTACGTGGCAGGACTGGATGGCGTTCCATGGCCAAGTACAAACACGCTTGTCGATTCGGAATTGCTTCTCAAATACGACACGGGAGATTCCGGGAACCTCTTTATTACATGGCAGGCGGGGAACCACGGCCCCCTGATGCTGATGACCGGAAGCCTTGCAGTTCGGGAAGAACCTTACCTGCTGGAAGTGGAACTGGCACGGGGCACTGTCCATCGTCTCCGCCAGTACATTGCCATTGGCCGCCTCCCGTCCATTCC
>JAPYUD010000348.1:0-4433 GCA_029936215.1 Pirellulaceae bacterium
CGCCATCACTCTTAGTGGGCGTATCGTCTTCACTCCGGCAGCCATCCAGCCGGGGGTGATGTTCTGGGACCTTTCGCCCCCTTTTTCCCGGCATCTTCACCGCCCCGAGGAGATCTTCCTTGGTGGGGCAACCGGCATCATCAGCGCTCGCCGGATTGAACCATGGGCAGGAGCGTTTGCCATTCATGTTCTAAATCACCACAGGGCCATGACGATTGCCAGGTCGCTTGCCAGGCAGCAACTCTTCTCTTCGTCAGCTCCATTGCCAACACCCCTGGCATCACGTTGACAGCTCTCCCCACCCGCCGTAGCCTAAGAAAGCTACCTGATTAAGCGGATGAGAGTCACCACCATGCACGAGACACCAGTCGCTCTGGTTACTGGCGGAGCACGCGGGATCGGGGAATCGATTACCCGCCTTCTTGCGGAAAACGACTACGCGCTGGTGATCAACTACTTCAAGAGTCAGGAAAGGGCCGACAAGCTAGTCAGCGAACTGGAATCTGCAGGCCACCAGGCGGTCGCGTTCCAGGCTGACGTGGCGAGCCCTGGTGACCGGCAACGGCTGGTCCAACAGGCGATCGAGCATTATGGTCGAGTCGACTTGTTGGTCAACAACGCCGGGATTACCTCGCCAGGCCGGAAGGACCTTCTCGAGGCTGACGAGGAAAGCTGGGACCTGGTATTCGACACCAACCTGAAGGGTCCTTTTTTTCTCGCCCAGTCCATTGCCCGGGAGATGATCTCACTCATCAAGTCGGGGGACCTGAAGCGGGCGACAATTATCAACGTCTCTTCCATTTCTGCCTACGCGGTTTCCCCCAACCGCGCCGATTACTGTATCGCCAAATCCGCACTGCAGATGATGACCTGGTTACTGGCAGACCGCCTCGCGGAGGAACGGATCTGGGTTTACGAGATCTGCCCTGGCGTGGTCGCTTCCGATATGACGGCCCCAGTCAAAGAAAAATATGACCGCCTGATTGCCGACGGAATGGCGCCGATACGTCGCTGGGGTACCGGGCGGGATGTTGCCGAAGCCGTCGTTGCACTGGCAGCCCATTATTTTCCTTTCAGCACCGGCGAACGCATCAATGTTGACGGCGGATTTCACATCCGTCGCTTCTAACGATTTTCCAGGCGGGAAAAGACGTTCCATGAAATTTGGTTTACTTGGTTATAACGAAGGGCTGGATGGCCTTCTTGAGTGCATCGCCACTCACTCGGATCATCAGGTCACGCTTGCCTGCACGGACACGCCCTGCGTACACCTTTCCCCAACAACCCCATGCCATCCTGCCGCTCACTGGGAGGGATTACTCAACCATCCCGACATGGATGTGGTCATCGTGGCAGCCCCCGGTTCGTTCCAATCCGGCATGGACGACCAACTTCGCAAGCTCGCCCAAACCGGCATGCGACTTCTCGTCCAGCACCCCGCATGCGAGTCCATTGTCGGTTACGAGATCGAGATGATTCGCGTGGAATACGGTTCGAATATCCACCCCTTTGTCCCGGGTCTTTTCCATCCCTACACCACGATGATAGCCGGTTGGATCACCGATCCAAAAACATCACCTATTGGAACGCTGCAGTTACTCTCGATGGAACGCCAACCTTCCAGTTACTTTCGAGAAGAGATCATGCGCCAGTTTTCAGGAGACCTCGTCCTCCTTGAACATCTTGTCGGCGGAGCCCAAAGTCTGCATGCCGCAGGCTCCCCCCACGATGCGTCCGAGTGGCGACAGCTGAATCTCAACGTGGTATGTGAGACGGGCAACCTGGTCAGCTGGAATCTTCATCGCCGGGATGGCAACCCGGGTACCCGCATCCTCGTGGGAGGGGAATCCGGCCAGGCAGTTCTCGAACTGGATGCGCAGGGACGTGTGTCTCTTGATATCCAGAAAGAGGGCCAGGGTCACGACCTGATGCCAGCCTCTCCGTTCGATGCCGACATTCTTGAGAACTTATTGCGACCGACAGCGGGAGAAGATCAGTGGTACCGTGCTGCCAGGGCAATGGAATTCTCCGAGACCATCCCATATTGCCTCCGCCGGGGCCGCGCTGTCGAGCTCCCAGACGAGCCACCGAGTGAGAGTCGTTCTTTCAAGGGCGCTATGTCGATTGCAAGCTGCGGAATTCTTCTTGCTATCCTGGGAATCCTGTTTGCTTATGCAATTCTCGAGGGTTTTCGTTTTCCCGGCCGTCACAACGAGTACCTACTCCAGCTGGAACAGGACCAGGCTCCCGCTGCCAGCCCAGAACAACCATTCCTGGTAAGAATCTGGCCTGTCTATCCGATCCTGCTTTTCCTGTTATTGCAATTCCTGCTTGTACTTGCCCGGAAGAAGAATTCTGCCACCATTTCTTCACCAGACCGTACAGCTTGACACTCCCCGTGCCGGGAGAAGCCGATGTTCTCTCCATAAAGGTGGAACATCCCTCCCCCTTTCCCCCGGTTCCCTGGCAGGCAACTGTTAAGTTGCAACGGTTGTGCCGATCGGCGTTCTGTACCTGCAGCAAGGGTTTTTCGGTTGCCGATGACCCTATTGAGGTGGCCGTCTTTTCCCATCTCCAGGCGGCACTTCTTTTTCTTGTTTCCCCTCCGCGCGGCTACGCATGTTTCATTTCTATTATCGTTGTGCGCTAATCGCGCTGCTTATCGGGCTGGCCTCCCCCCCGGTATCGGCATCCCCGCTTCGTGATACGCCGATTGTCAGGGCCGTTCGTCAGGCAGCTCCCTCGGTTGTTAATATCCGCGGTCGCAAGTCCGTCAGTAATGCCTCCGCCCGGATAGGCAATGAATCCCGTGCCAAGGAAGTCGACGGGATGGGAACCGGGATCATCATCGATCCCCGCGGTTACATCCTCACCAATTACCATGTTGTTGCCGGTGTAACCCGCATCAATGTGACCCTCAAGGACAAGGTGACACACGTTGGAACCCTGGTCACTTTTGACCAGCCCACCGACCTGGCTCTCGTCAAAATTGAGACGTCCACCGTTCTTCCCGTCATCCGTTTCGGAACGTCTGCGGACCTGATGCCAGGTGAAACGGTCATTGCCCTGGGAAATGCCTATGGATACGAGCATTCGGTAACACGGGGTATCATCAGCGCCCTGCACCGTAATGTGCGGGTAAGCGATACCCAATCATACGAGGACCTGATCCAGACCGACGCCAGCATTAACCCCGGGAATTCCGGCGGCCCCCTGCTAAACATCGACGGAGAGCTGATTGGCATTAACGTGGCAGTCCGCATGGGAGCCCAGGGAATCGGTTTTGCCATGCCAATCAACAAGGCTGTCGACATCACCTCCGGAATGTTACAGGCACTCCACCGCCACCTGGCCCCGGTTGGAATCAACGCCGAGCGAGTACTGACAGACATGGACCAGCACGCTCTCCAGGTCACCCACGTCGACCCCAGGGGACTAGGACATAGTGCTGGCATTCGTCCTCTGGATCACATCACCTCAGTCAATGGAAAACCGGTACAGACCAAGCTGGATGTCCATTTTGGCATGCTGCAGGCGTCGGATGGGGACGTCATCAGTTTCGATTATCGCCGCCAGGGAAAGGTGGAATCGACATCCATGCCGGTTCAGTCAAGTCTCAAGACCCCGGGAAGCATCTCCGCTTTCGCCTGGTCCAGCATTGGCCTGCGGGTAAAACCTGCTGTTGCGGAAATGGTCCGAAAGAGAAACGCCGACTACCAGGGAGGCCTCACGATCCTGTCAGTGCGTGATGACAGTCCTGCTCAAAAGCAGGGAATCCGGCCAGGCGACGTGTTGTTGGGTTTGCACAAGTGGGAAACGGTATCACTCAACAACCTTGCCTATATTTTTGGTAACGATGAATTCCACAGGGCACAACCTGTCAAGTTCTACATTCTCCGCGACCGGGAAACCCTCTTTGGCATGATTTCAATTACCGGCCAGCCTGCCGATTGACGACTCGCCACACCCCGCTTGCTCGCCTCCCTCTCGCTAAGCTACGATCATGCGCAGTGGAGTTAAAATAACTCCGGCCCTGACACTCCCCCCGTGGCATTTCGATGGAAGACGATTTCCTTGCCTGGTTACTTGAACGCCTGCCAGCCGATCCCCGGTTGGCCATTCCTGTTGGCGACGATGCGGCTGTCATCTCCCCTCTGATCACCGCGCCAACGGTCCTCTGTGTAGACACGATTGTCGACGGTGTTGATTTTTCATCTTCCGAGGCCGATCTTGGCCTTATCGGCCGCAAGGCACTAGCGATCAACCTGAGCGACCTTGCCGCCATGGCTTCAACACCCATGGTTGCTCTCGTCTCACTGACCGCGACTCCCTCAATTGGTCTCGCCGGTTGCAAACAGATTTACGAGGGCCTGCTTCAACTCGCCCGGCAACATGACGTAGCTATCGCCGGTGGAGACTTCACAGTCTGCGAC
>JAPYUD010000349.1:0-4425 GCA_029936215.1 Pirellulaceae bacterium
TTCGAGACGGTTGATCAGCCCGTTGCCGGAGTTCCTTGATCAGGCGATTGGTACGTCCTTTCTGCCAGGAATAGAAACGGGACCATCGGGCCATGAGTTCCGAGATCGCAACCGTCTTTCCCCCTCCCCTCACACGTGACAATTCTCCCCCCTCGGTAAGCTCGAAGGAGACGCGCACATGCGCTGCAAGTTCCCTGCTGTTATCCACCACGTCGGTTGCCGTCCCGTATCCCACCACAACGATATCCGGATGATATTCACGGACCACGTTGCGGTAGAGTGCCAGCTGATCTGCCGTACTGGAACCGGCAATTCCACAGTTCATGACTTCCCATTGTTCCCCTGGCCGGGTGTGAACAGAAAGCAGGTCTTCCAGTCGATTGGCCAGGGTCTCTTTTTCCTCGACCCCCTCGGCAGCAATGAAGGAATCTCCCAGGATCGCCACTCGCCGAACTCCAGGCCGCTTGCCACGGGTCCAGTCTGGCCCTCGAAATCCATCCGAGTTCGTGCGGAACCTGATCGGCCGTTTGGATTCCGGGTTGTAGACCCGGCGGTCCACCGAACGAGGGTACCGCGCGCCAACAAGGGGATCATGATGTGTCGCCAGGGGGGGCACGGGGGCAAACAGCCGCGAACAGGTCTCCAGGACCGCGAGGATCACCAGCAGCGTGAGAAGTTCCACGCCGATTCTCCTGGACCATCTCTTCATGCCACGTGAATCCTCAAAACTGGAAATAAATAAACGGGTTGTCCGGGAGCCTGCCGGCATATTCCACCACGAACCAGAATGTTGCGGTATAGGCAGCCCAGCGAAGAGGCTTGGGCCAGTGAGCTACCTGGAGGGGATGATGAAGATGCCTTTGACACCATTCCAAAACGACAAGGGCCAACACCAGGTTCAGTGCGGTGAAGATGGGACCACCACCGAGGTAACTCGTAACCAGCTCCCTATAACCGACCAGTGACGTCGATTCGACCGCCATCTTTTTGAAGATCAATATCGAATCGGCCATCGACGATGCCCGGAAAAAGACCCAGAAGAGTGATACCAGGCAAAAGGTGCAGATAATCCGCAGGGCAATGGATGCCGAGGGGAATAATGAACTTCCGCCAGGCTGCTCGATGTCCAGTTGTGCGCGATTTTCTCGCCCGGGTCGCAAACCGATCGTTGCCGCTCCATGCAATCCTCCCCAGGCGATGAAACGCCAGGCCGCACCGTGCCAGAGTCCACTCACGAGAAAGGTGATGAGGATATTCTGGTTCCGTTTCCTGCGGCTGTCCCGGTTTCCTCCCAGCGGGATATAGAGGTAATCCCGAAACCAGGTGGAGAGCGAGATATGCCATCGCTGCCAGAACTCCCAGATGCTCTGGGAGAAATAGGGATAGGCAAAGTTCTGCATCAATCGGATATCAAAGAGCCGCGCGGTACCAATAGCGATATCCGAGTAGGCACTGAAATCGGCGTATATCTGGAAGGCAAAAAAGAATGTCGCCAGCATTAATGCCGGTCCGCTCGCCAGCAACGGGTCCCCGTAGGACGCCTGCACAACCAGCGCCAGCGAATCGGCAATCACAATCTTTTTTAAAAAACCCCAGAGTATCCTGGGAATTCCCTCGCTAAGATTCTGCCATCGGCATTTTCGATCCGCTTGGAACTGGGGGAGCAACCGAGAGGCTCGCTCGATCGGTCCTGCCACGAGCTGGGGGAAGAAGGAGACAAAGGCCAGGTAATCCGCCAGGTTCCGGGTTGGCTGGAGCTTCTCCCGGTAGATGTCAATCGTGTAACTGAGCGTCTGGAAAGTGTAGAAACTGATTCCTACCGGAAGGATGAGCTCCCATGTTCCGCTGGCCGCGTCGAAACCAAAGACGGTGGCCAGTTCACGAAAACTCTCTACGAAGAATCCCAGGTATTTGAAGATGCCAAGCAAACCAAGATTGCTCAGCAGGCTTATGACCAGCAGCGTCTTGCGCCGGCCAGGCCGGTCGGTTCGATGCAGCGCCAGTCCGATACTGAAGTCCACCATGCTGGAAATGAACATCAGCAGGCAGAAGCGATAATCCCAGTACCCGTAAAAGAAATAACTGGCAGCGACCAACCAGCTGTTGCGCAGCGTCCGCCGGGGCAATAACCAGTGGATGCAGAAAACCAGCGGGAGAAACAGCAGGAAGATGATGCTTGTGAACGACACGCCGACTCTCCACCCTTCGGTCGATGGGCTTCAACCAGGTCTTGTTCATCGGGCACTCGCCCGGCCAAGAGGCCCATACCGAGTTGTGGAGAAGTCTATCTAGAATGAATAGATGGCGTCAAGCGTGAGTGTGAACTGATCCCGCTTGGTCTGGCCGTTGAACATTCCGTCGACACCGTAGATGTCCGAGGTCACGTCTGACCAGTCCCATCGAACTTCGCTGCGAAGGACCCAGCGGTCATTCGGCCGCAGATTAAGGCCTGCAGTGATATCGACATAGTTCCCACCATTGACCTCTTCATCAACGGCGATTCCAAGCACCCGGGCGTTATCCTGGTCCCGAAACCACTCTACCCGGAGACCACTGGAAATCTCATCGTTGTAATCGTAGATCAGGTAATTCGTGATGCCATACCAACGAGCCTCACTGAGGGTACCGGTCGTATCATGGGTTTGCATCGCCTCGCCATACCCGAGGTCACCCTGCAGGATGTAAGTTCCTTTCTTTCCCAGCTGCCGACTGTACTGCAGCGTCGTAACCGTAACATTCCCAGCCTGCGCGGCTCCCGAATTGTCCAGGTAGCGATGATCGTCACCGGTGTGGAGATTAAGGCCAAATGAATGTCCTTCCATCTCGAAGGAAATTCCGGCGAGCACAGAAAGGTCGTCGTCGGCATCCTCGAAGTTGTCCCAGCCTCGTGTGAAACCTGCAGAGACCTGCAGCCCCTCATTCAGGATGCTGGTACTGGCCAACAGACCGGTGTGCGTAAATGGCTTACTGTAAATCCGGTTATAGGTATGCGAGTAGAAAAAGTTCTCCTTGGCGATAACCGACTCGGTTCCAAGTGGAGAGTAGAAATGGCCCATGCGGAGATTCATGTCGTTCATGAAAGGCGTTTCCAGGTCCACGTAGGCCTGCGGCATGGCAAGTCCATAATAGGGAGCCGCGCCGGTTGCATTCAGCCGCTTGATGTTCGCCGGATCCACGCTATTCCAGTGCGGACTGCCATCGAGGCGGGTCTCAAGACCCCGCGCGGTGGTGTAGAAATGATCGGTACCGTAGAGCAGGTCAAGTCGCCCCGTCATCGTCCACTTCTCGTTGTCCGAGACCCACTCCTTGCTGTCGAAGATCAGGTACAACTGGTTCATCTGGAACTCGTCCGCCTGGTCATTAAATCCAACCGGCAGATTACTGGAACTCAATGGCGAATTGAAGCTAAAGGTATAGCCGAAATTGACCATCCCGTTGTAATCAAACCACTTGTTTCCACCGCGCTTCCCGCCCTTCCCGCCCTTCCCGGCCTTCTTTACCGGCTCGCCAAGATGGTAAAAAGCAGCTGGTTTTTCGGCACTCTCTTCCGTTGCCTTGTTGCCAAAATGGAACTTCAACGGGCCAGCCGGTTTTTCGGCGAACGCCGTTGTGACTGAATCCTCTTTATCCGGATTAATTGGAGGCTCCGCGAGCCGCTGGTCTATTAACTGGGCCGGCGCCTCTGGAGTTACCGGCTCCTCGGCGTTAACCGCGGAAAAAGCAAAAGCCAGGAGAAGAAAAGAACCAAGCGTACGAGCAAGCGTTTTGGACATCCTTCTGTCCCTTTCTTCGTAAACCTAATGGTTGTTTCTGATTCGGTAAGGCAAATAGGAAAGTGCGCACTTACCGCCGGTATGTCTATACCGATCTTATCGGAGGTAACGATTACACTCTTTGAGCCAATTGTCTGGTTGATATCGGTTTTTAGGGCAGCGACGCCAAGGAAGTGGCAGCACAATCGCCGCAGTTTAGCCAGATTGCCAGCACCTTGCTGTGGGACGCAATTTTGCCGGGGAGAACAAAAAACAGCGTGCCGATCCGCTCGGGACCGACACGCTGCCTGTTTTTCGTGATCAACGTGGCGTGCTTAGTTAAGGCCGCCCCACAGTTCGTCACCGAAGAGCACGTCATCGTCGGTTTCATCGTCCTGGTCATCAGAGACGGCGAATGCCAGCTCGACCTGGTCTGACCAGCTGGCCAGCCGTGACGGTTGCTCGACAGTGCGGTACGCGTTCCCGGTCAGCTCGGACATTGCCGCGTCGGTGGCAGCCACCGAGCCGGTCTCGGCCAGGTCGGTCCGGGCCAGCGAGGTCAGCCTGGAAACATCCATCTTCCAGCTCCCCAGCGAGGCCATCGCCTCTCCCTCTGCCTCTGCTTCTGCCTCGGCCTCCGCTTCCGGCCCACCCGCATCACCAACGTTCAAGT
>JAPYUD010000350.1:0-4422 GCA_029936215.1 Pirellulaceae bacterium
TATACAAAACAATTTTTACTCTCCCGGGAAAGGCGTGTCCTGGAGAGGTGACAGGAGTTCCCATGCGCATCATCAGTGGCGGCATTCAGCACGAGACCAACACCTTCGCCGAGGGAACGACCACGCTTGCCGAGTTCATCCGTGACAGCCACTGCGGTGACCAGCTCGCCGGGCACGATACCGTGGTCGAGCGATACCAGGGAACCGGCACGATCCATGGCGGTTACCTGGCAGCTGCCGAGGCCGCAGGTTTCACCCTGGTCCCGGTGCTCAATACCCGTGCCTATCCCTCCGGAATGGTCGAAAAAGAGACGTTTGACCAGCTCAAGGAGATGCTCGTGAGCCGTATCGAGGCGGAGCTTCCCGCCGACGGGATCCTGCTCGATTTGCACGGGGCGATGGTGACCGAGGAACACGAGGATGCCGAGGCAGAAATTGTACGAGCCGTACGCGAGGCCGTTCCGGAGGACCTGCCGATCGTGGTAACACTCGACCTGCACGCCAACATCTCTCCTGCCCTGGCCCAGGGGGCCACCGTGATCATCGGCTATGACACCTATCCCCACGTCGACATGCGGGAGCGGGGTGAGGAAGCGGCAGGGCTGATCGCCCGTATCGTGCGCGGGGAAGTGACTCCCTGCCAGGCCTACCGGCAACTCCCGCTGCTGACCATGCCTCCCATGCAGTGCACGCTGCGCGAGCCGATGCAGGCGGTCGTCGATGAGCTCCATGCGTTGGAGTCCGAGCCTGGAATGCTGACCGCCACGATCGCCATGGGATTTCCGTTCGCCGACATCCACGACATGGGTGTCACCGTGCTGGCAACCAGCGACGGTGACCCGGCACTGGCGGAGCAGGCGGTTGAGCGGCTGGCCAGCCGGCTCTGGGAATTAAGAGAACAACTGCAACCCCAGCTGACGACGATCGAGGAGGCGATGGAGATTGCCAAAGCAGAGCAGGGCCTGGTGATTTTCGCCGATGGTTCAGACAACCCCGGGGGAGGAGCTCCCTGTGATGGCACGGTCGCCCTGCGGGCCCTGATCGACGCTGATTTCCAGGGGGCGGTGGTTGGATGCCTGCATGACCCCGAGACGGTCGAGCAGGCCTCCCGTGCCGGGGAGGGAGCCACGCTCCAGGTCCAGCTGGGAGGCAAGACCGATGACCGGCACGGCAGCCCGATCACGACGGAGGTGGAAGTGGTGCGACTGAGTGACGGCCGCTTTCGCTTCCACGGCGCCATGGCCCGGGGACTGGAGGACACGCTGGGATCCGCTGCGCTGTTACGAATTGGAGGGGTGGAGGTACTGGTCACTACTCTTCGTCGCCAGCTGATCGACCGGGCCATGCTGGAAACAGTGGATGTTGACTTCTCCAGCTGCAAACTGCTGGTCCTCAAGAGCGCGGTGCATTTCCGTGCCGATATCGGGCCCACCGCCACGGTAATCCTTGACGGCGACACTCCCGGCATACACCGGCCCGATTTCAGCTGCTTTGACTATCACAACGTCCGCCGACCGGTTTACCCGCTGGACGACCTTAACCTGGAGTGACGCGACCAGGCGTAAAGGATCGCGATCAGCGCGACCAGGCCACCGATCACCAGGAACATCTGCTGGTAACTGGTCTGCCTGGCAATAATCGCAAGCACCGGCGGTCCACCGACAACTCCCAGGTCAACAAACATCGTGGCCAGCGCCGTACCGGTGCCACGCACCTCCGGCGGGAACTTGTCAATCGTGACAGAGACAGCGGTGTGGAACATCAGGCCATGCCCGGTCCCACCACACCAGGCCGCAAGCATGAAGGTCCATGGCCTGGCAGGATCGATCAGGTAATACATCACCATCGCCAGCACCATGAACAGGGCTCCCACGTAAAGCACACGGTGCCTCCCCAGCCTTTCCGGCAGACGCCGGAAAACAACCCGCAGGGTGATCCCCCAGCCGGCATAAATCCAGAAGAAGACACCAATCGGTGACCAGCCTCCCAGTTCGATCCCCCGCTCGTCGACAAAGGTAGGAAGGAACACGAAGGGAACGGTCATGCAGATACCAAAGGCAAGATTCATCAGCACGATCGGACCGGGCCAGTGCTGCCGGCAGATTTGAACAAACCGGACCAGGCCCCCGGTCTGTTCAACACGATGTTGTTCCAGGCGGGGAAGAAACAGCAGCAGCACAGATGGCACCACGATGGAACCCCCGGCAACAAGGAACATCATGACAAAATCATCCCGGCTGCGGTCTGGATGGCCCAGTAGCAGGTCTCCCAGGAAAGGCCCGATCATCATGCCGGTAAAGCCAGCGATCCCCAGTATCCCAATCGCCTCGGTGCGGCGATTCTTCGGAGTCAGGTGAGTGACATAGGTCAGGCTGCTGGTGAAAACAAATGCGGCACCCAGTGCCATGCTGAAGCGAAACAGGTAAAGAATAAGGCCAGGGTGATCCACCAGCAGTGCGTCCGGTATCAGCAGGTTCGCGACCACGCCTGCGGAAAAAAACAGGTAGCCAATCGCCCAGGTGGTCCGCGAGCCAAGCTTGTTTATCAGTTGCCCCAGCCAGGGGCGACAAACAACGGCAGAAATCGCTCCCAGTCCCATGATGGAACCAACATTCCCGACATCCCCTCCAAGGTGTTCGATCCAGCGACCGTAATGTGACATCAGGGTATTGCCCAGCACAAACCCCATCTGGCTCAAAATAGCAATCACGAAAGTGCGGCCATAAAGCCGCACAGGGGGATCGTTTGCAGCTGACACGAGTGGGAAACATCCAGGGAGGGAAGGCAGGAAAGGACTCGAGTATACGCACCGCGGACTACCTGTCCATGTGGCTCCTCTCCTCTTCAACTCCTAAAGACGCCCTCCAGCGAAGTGTGTAAGTTAGATTCCATGGAACGCTCGCGTCACGATCACAAGTTCGTCCAGGCCCTGGCTGCCATCTCGCTGGCAACCACCTCGCTGCTTGCACTGATCATCGTCTCGCGGCGATCCGGCGGATCTCGCTGGGTGCTGGTGGCGGGACTGGCGGCGGTCGCCATTCCTGTAAGTGGATGGGTTGTGAACTGGCTTGCCAGGCGAGGAAAACCCTACAAGTGGGTTCTCGTCCTGGCACTGGTGAACCTGTTGCTGGTGGTCCCCGAGCTGTCGCTGCGGGTTGCCCATTTCCGTTACCAGTCGGGAATCGAGTTCGGTTATCCCCGCCCTGACACTTTCGTCTCGCTGGTTCCCGACAGGGACCTGTTCTGGATCTATCCCTCTGACCAGGCCGACGTGAACTCGCTCGGTTTCAAGGACCAGGAGCCGGTGGTTCCCAAGCCGGCAGGGAGCACACGGATTCTCTTCCTGGGAGACTCCTGCACCGAGCAGGGATTTCACCAGTACGTAGAGCTGACACTCAACGAGCAGAGTGACGTGGCTGTCGACTGCATGATGCTGGCAGCCGCTGGTTACTCCTCGCACCAGGGTCGTGTGCTGGCCGAAAAGTACCTGGACCGTTTTGAGCCGGACCTTGTTTTTGTCTATTACGGCTGGAACGATCACTGGCAGGCTTACGGCAGTACCGATGCAGAGAAGGTGATTGAACAGGCGACAAGTGGCCGCCACAGCCTGGCCAGCCGGATCTACAACAACTGTCACCTCTGGCAGGCAATCCGCTACCTGGTCACCGGGTCAGCAGCAAACGCACCGATCGGGGACGTTCGTGTTCCCCCGGAGATCTACCGGGAGAACCTGGAAGCAATCGCCCGGCAGTGTGACGAGGCAGCCATCCCGCTTGTGCTGGTAACTGCCCCCAGTTCCTACGCCGCGCTCGGAGTGCCCGATTACCTGGTCGAGAGGAGCTTCGTGCCTGACAAGCAGACCGCCCTGGACCGGCATGATGCCTACGCGGAACTCACCCGCCAGGTGGCAGGTGACGGAGGCCACCTGCTGCTGGACCTGGCCCAACAGTTTTCCACGCTCAAGGAGCCTGGCACGGTCTTCATGGCCGATGGTATCCACTTCCAGCCGGCCGGGCTGGTGCTCGTCACCGAGAGGGTGACACGTTTCATCCAGCAGCAGGGACTGCTGGGGAAATCTACCGAGTAAGCACCCGCCAATTCAGGCTTCCACCGCCTGGATCAGGCCACGCAGGTACCCGTAGGCGAACAGTCGGCCCAGCATCGTGTAACCCGGCTCCCCATCCTCCTCCCCTTCCAGCTGCGGCACATGGTCGGGTCGAATCGAGCCGGTAAAACCGATCTCCTTGTATGCCCGGATGGCGGCAACCATGTCAGTCGGGCCGTTGTCATGAAAGGTCTCCACGAAGCAATCCCGCTGGCCTCGAACATCACGACAGTGGACATAGCGGATATGGGGGCCGAGCTGACGAATGGTCGCCGGGATATCGACCCCGATCTCTGCAAACGTCCCCTGGCAGAAGC
>JAPYUD010000351.1:0-4408 GCA_029936215.1 Pirellulaceae bacterium
CCCAATGAACTGACCTTGCCCCCTCCCGTTGTACCAGGGGAAACAAGAGGATCACCTGGATCTGAGAGATCCAGAAAGGAGATTCTCGAGATGTCCAGAAGACGTCACAGCGTGGACCAGATTATCGGCAAGCTGACTTCGCTCGGAGTATCAACCCCTTGGTCTTGTCTGCGGTGGCAGGCAAGATGCGGCCGGTGCAGCCCTTCCCTTTCGTGGTCGTCCCCCGGGCAATCCAGTAAGCCCGCGCAGTGCCTCCGGCAATCCCCAATCCAGCATCGATGTCGTACTTGCCAAGCAATTGGAAATGACTGTCGGTCTTGAGCAACTTGTTCCCATAACAGCCGAACCACCAGTGCCCATCGACAAAGGCAGCTGTCTGGATCCCGAGCTCCGTGTAGCCAGTTTTGAGAACATGCTTCTTGAGAAACTTAAAGGACTGATCGTACTGGTAGAGGTAGTTTTCCTGCAGGGTCTCGGGCAGCCCCCCAATGACAATAAATTTGCCGTCGTGACAGGCCATACCACCGGCACCGTAAATGAGCTGCGGTGTCTTGTGTTTTCTTAACAAGGCCAGCGTGCTGGCCTTGTAAACGTAGACCCAGGAATCCGCCTTCCCATCCGGGTCGTTAAACGGTCCGAAATTGACCGCCACGTAGAGTTTGCCGTCCTGCTGGCACAAGCCACCATGATGGTTGCCGACGGAGATTTTCGTGAGGACTTTTCCCCGGGGGTCGGTCTTCACGAGTGTCGTGGTGAAGGACCAGTAGATCATCCCCTTTTCATCGGTACAAAAACCCTGCAGATGGTGCGGATAAATTCCTTCACAGGAAATGCCGCGAGGAGCGTCTTGGGCCTCCAAGTGCCATGGCGTCATTACCACGGTGATAAGACAGGCCAGTAAACTAAAGTGGCTCATGATAGTTGCTTGCCCAATACAGTAGAGGTCCAGGAGAAACAGCCCGCCCCAGTCTGGTACGCCGAGCTGTAGGCCAACGGTGCACTGCCCCCGTAGGCGAACCAAAGCCGGTATCTTCCTTTCGCGTCGAACGACAATCGTGTTGTGCCACCACCTCGATCGTCTATCCAAGTTCCACCGAACTTCGTCGCCAACCCACATTCATGGCAAAAGAGACTCAGTTCTTTGCACGGCACGAATTTTACAAAGTACTTCTCAAAAAGGGCAATGTCCCGTCTCGGATAGGCATCGATCAGCCGATACAGGATTGTTCGGCGGCGGGACGATGGAACTGTGGGATGTCCAAACTGGAGCCAAACTGAGAGCCATCGAATTCAAGGAGCAGCCCGCCGAGTCGGCCGTCGTTCGGATTGACGGGCCCACTGGAATGGCCTAAAACGCCGACCGCTTGACCAAGGTGGTGTGGACAGGCAAGCCACCGGCTCGGGAAACGGCATGCAGACATCCGCGGCGAACCCCGGCCAAGCGGCCGACCAGTCCATGCCGGCCTGTCAGCCTGACAACGAGAAACCACGACGGATTCGCCGTTTCTCAGCCGGACTGATTTTGCTCGTCGTCGTTGGCCTGTTGGTCTGGAGCGGCTCGAGAATCACGCCTGCGGATCCCACCGAACGACTGACCCTCTCCGGCGACGTCACACACCAGGCATTGGCCCAAACTACATTCCGCATCGCAACGATGAATATTCACGGTGGCAAGGGCACGGACAGACGCCGTGACCTCGGTCGCATCGCCGACTGCCTCCAGGGACTCGATCTGGTGGGCCTGAACGAAGTGCACGGGGACCGGTGTGGACTACGGCAAAACCAGGCGGACGAATTGGGACAGCGATTGTCCATGCAAGCGGTGTTCGCGCCGACCGAGCGACGCTGGTGGCACAATCATTTCGGAAATGGCATGCTGACTCGCGTTGCGTTGAAAAACGTCCAACGGATTCCGTTGTCCGGAACCCAGGGCAAGAAGTTCCGTAACCTGATTCTCGCCAGTTTTCGACACCAGGGACAAACCGTCCACGTCCTGGCGGCTCACATCGACCGCGTCAAGGACCGCACGCATCAGTTGCAGACCGCCGTCAGCTTGTTTCTTTCGCTTGCCGAACCGGCGATCTTGATGGGCGATCTGAACACGGTGGCGTCCGACCCGCAAATCCAACGACTGCTCGCCGTAAACGGTGTCTGCGATGCCGTGGCACAAGCCAACAAGACCAACCTCCCAGAAAAGCGAATCGACTGGATCTTCACACGTGGCCTGCGGTGTGTCACCGCGGGCCTTGTTCCAACGGTTGCGTCAGATCATCCGGTCGTCTGGGCCGAACTGGAAATCAGCCTGCCGACGGCGGCAGACCGCTTGAATTCCAATTGAGAATGTCGGGGAATTCACACGCGAGGAATCTCGGTATTCCAGGCGAAACCTTGACTGATTCCACAGCAGACCAAGGACATCAATGTCCGAGCCATTGAGCGACCAACTGAAGTCACGCGACTTCCTGCTCCTGACGGGATTCTGTGCCGTGTTGTTCGGTTTCTCGATGGTGAGCGGACGCCCGTTGAGTGTCCATGAGTCCGTCCTGCCGCAAAGCTCGCGCGAGATGTTCGCTGATCGAGACTTTATTGTTCCCAAGAAAGGCGGCGCACCCTGGCTGGAAAGCCCCCCGTTGCCTCAATGGGTCACTGTCGGCGTGGCCAGCCTGTTCGGACGCTGCGACAAAGTCTGGATTGCTCGCATGGGTCCGACGTTGATCAGCACATGCGTCGTGCTCATGGTCGCCTGGATGGCCGCTTGCTGGTTCGGTAGGAATATCGGGCTGCTCAGTGGCTTCATCATGGCCACAACCTGCAATTTCACTCGTTACGCATGGCTCGCCGAGGACGAAATCTATCTGTGTGGCCTCGTGACGGCTGCGATGGCTCTATTCGTCAGGCTGGAATTCACCGATTGCCCAGACAACCCGTCGCCCGGTTTCGTCAGGAGTTTTCTTGGCCGACGACCATGGCTCGTTTTCGCCTTTTTTGTCGCCCTGGGATTGACGAACCTGGTCAAGGGCTTGTTGTTCGGTACGGCAATGGTCGTGATTCCCATCGCAGGGTTTCTGCTTTGGAACGCTGACTTACGGCGGATTAGCCGTTATGTCTGGCTGTGGGGCTGGTTGGCCTTTCTGGTCATTGCAGCAGCCTGGCCAGTGGCGGCGTACTTGCGGCATCCCGACGCCTTGGTGGTCTGGAACTTCGATTTGGGAGGCCGTTTGTCCGGCGACTATGCCGCGATCAGTGAACCGCTCTGGTACTATCCGGTCAATCTGCTCTGGATTCTGGCTCCCTGGACGTTGGTGATCCCCTTCGGTCTGTGGGTGACACGGAAATCCGCGCTGAAGCAACGGTACTCACCCGAACGATTCTTGTGGTGCTGGGCCTTGTTGGTTCCTGCGGTGTTTTCAATCGCTAGCGGAAAACACCACCACTACTGCCTGCATTGCATCGCTCCCTGGGCCGTCATTGCATCGTTTGGACTGGTCCGGGCGCGCCAGTGGCTGCTGTCTTGGCCCCGTCGGGCCCGGCATCCACTGTCTGGCCTGCTGACAATCGCGCTGCCGACGATTATCGCGTTGGTGTTGCTGCGACCCACATTGCCAGGACCAGGCTGGATTACGAACTCGGTGATCCTCGGTTGCCCATTGGGCGCTGTCGGACTGGTCTGGCTGATGCTTCACAAGAATCCCCGCTTTGCCGCCCGGGGAGTATTCGCCGTACTACTGGTCACCTACTGTTTCGGACATTCGTATGCGGGAGCATATGTCGACAAACACCGCAAGGATGCCGCCTTCCTGGAACAGGTCCGAAACACAGTTCCACCCACCAAACAACTGCTGGTCGATATGAGCGTCGGAGCATTACGCGGCTTCCATTGCATGTTCTATCTGGAGGACGACACCGTTGCGCTGCACAATCTGAGCTTCCTTGTGGACGATCGGATCCACGCCGAGACCTATGTTGTCACGCGGTACGCACGGCTTCGACAATTGCAGTCAATTGGCCAGCCAGAAGTCGTTCTCCAAAGCGAGAAGACGGGAGGTGAAACCTCGGCTCAGGATCGTCTGACACTATTTCACCTGAAATACCGTCGGGACATCCCTCGAATCTCGTCGGCCGGCGTGCAGATTTCGCCCATGCAATCGATGTACCGCACCGAAGGGCCTTTTCTGCGCTGACACTCGCAAGAGGAGTCTCTTCGCAACAACCTGCCGCCTTGCCTCGCAAGGCCTCGCAGCCGGAAATGACCAATCCCGGCAAACCTGCAGACTGCAAGGCTTTGCGGACGAGTGCGGCCCGGTGCGAAAGGCCACTTCCCCGCTCAGTGGTCCCTACTGGATTTGAACCGGATGACGTAACCCCTTCCGAGTCCACGGACTTACGTCAAACGCCGAATCAGCGCGCT
>JAPYUD010000352.1:0-4404 GCA_029936215.1 Pirellulaceae bacterium
CGAGTCCCAGATCGGGGAGATGGAGGCATGTACCGCGGTCATTCGCTTGTCATGGATAATCGCCGCCGAGGGCGATGCCCCATTCTTGGAACCGCCCGAGAGAGCAACTTTCCCTATTTCAAAATGATCTTTTTCCGCATAGGCTGCGGTCACGGCCCGCATCAGCGTGGCCGGCCAGCCCCAGTACTGGATCGAGCTGTGAGGATCAAGCGTTTGCAGGAAACGCCGTTCGGCCGCCTGGCCAAGTTCTCCCTGGCCGGACTGCTGCAGAACCTGAACAATCGTGAAAACACGCCCCACGCCACCGCTGAGCAACTCCCGATCAACACCCGCCGGGCGATAATCGTTACGTATCATCGTGGGATTGTGCCCCCCGGTGAGATGAAAACCGCGCGCCTTACGATTGGCTGGGACAATCATCCGCACCGGAACACGGTATTCCTTCCCCGGCACCAGCTCACCCACCCGGATGGTGATCAATTTCTGGCGGGTGGCCACTGGGCCACTCACGACGTGCCAGTCCTGCAGGACATCGATCTTAAGGGTGCTTGCATCAAGCATCGCCCGCATATCAAAGAGCGATTTTGAATCCCGCTGCTGGGCGTCAATAGAACCGCTCAGCAACAGGGACAAGAGCAGAGCCACTAGCCGCACTGAATATTTCGAGTGAGGAGTATTCATCTCCTCATTCTATCGTCATGGTCGAAATCGGAAAGCTGCTCAGCGAGCCCCAGGGCCCATCGCTTACTGGAGGACAAGAATTTATTTAAATTCCACGTTCACGTCGACGATTGATTTAACCGGCCAGCGGTCTTCCTGGAGGCCGGTAGCGCGGACCGTGATCGGAATCACACCTCGCAGCTTGGAATCGGCCGTGGTCTGGATCTGCAAGTTGATGGTTGAGACACCTGCCTCAAGGACCAGCGGCTTGAGTGTTACCAGGTCACTGAGCGCCCCGGCAAGTTCCAGGTCGATAGTGAGCGGACCCAGAAGCTTGGCTGAACGTGTAATGGTGACCGGGACCTGGAAGCTCTCTCCCGGGGCAACAGAGAGTTCGCGTGCCTGGTGGCCGATCTTGAGCAGCACGCCTTCGAGAATCATCGTGATTCGGGCATCGGCCGCCGCGCCGACATGACGCAGGTTCCCCTGGGGATCAGCAACTTCCCCAAATCCGACTACCTCCATCCGAGTGGTCCTGTCGGTGGTAAGCCATTGCGGCATCATGCAGGGGTAGAAGACATTGGAGATTCCATTGGAGATCTCGACGGTCGGTCCGCGAATACCCATGCGATGCCGGGACTGCTTGGCTTTCATCTGCATACGAATCGTACCGGTATAACCCTCGTCTCGCGTCACGATAAAAGGAGCCGGGTAGGTCGTTCCTGCGTGTACCACCCGCTGACGATTCTTGTCGATCAGTTCCAGCTTGTAGGGGGCCTTCATCTTGATGGCAAAGAGGATATTCTCGGTCACTTCCAGTTCCGGATTCATGACCACCAGATTGCCACTTCGCGGCGCGGTCGCAACCACTTCCAGCGGTGCGAATCCCATTTCCTCGTTTCCCACCGAGACCCCACTGACCTTGATGACCGCTGCCTGGACCTTGCTCTCGGTGGCAATGGCCAGGTTAATGGTGCCCTTGTTCTTCCCGGCAGGGATCCTGGCTTCACCGTCGACCGTGACGCCTGCTGGCAAGCCTTCGACCCGCAGGACGACGTCTTCTTTGAACGATGCGAAGGGGAGAAGAGTTACCACGATACTTGCTTTTCCGCCCAGTTCGCCACTGACCAGTTGTGGGGCCGTTAACCCGTAACTCCGTTTTATTTCTTCCACCTCGAGTCGATATTGCCGCCTGCCGGGCTGGCTGTCGACGGCAAAACCGCTGACCCGCAGATACAGCGGTAGCTCATCCTTGGCGGTATAAGTGAGTTCGGGGTCTACGGTGGCAGCCGTCTTGTCATCATTCTCGGCCACGATCTTGTCGGCGGCATCGACAATCGCCAGTTGCAGATCGAGATCGGTACCGATGGCCTGGCTCAGCGCCCGAATGCGATAAGGTTTACCGGCTGCCAGTTTGAGCGGTGTTTGCTGATAGGGAATCCGGTCCGGTAGTTCCTTGAGCGTGGTATCAGCCAAGGTTTGACGAGGTTCCTGCGAGCAGGCCAGGCGGTAGACAAACTGCGCGGCGCCACGAAAATCTGCCTCGTGAAGCGTGATGGTGTAGACCTCTCCCTGCTGAGCCGGAAAGGACACTTGCAGATCCTTGCCGAGCGTGTCGACCCGGTCGACGAGTTTTTGTCCCCCTGGCCCGGTGACCTGGATCGCGACATTCATGTTACTGCCAAGCCGTCGGGCCCACACGTCCAGGTGCAACGGGCCGGTTGTGCTGGCAGTCAGCTGGTAGCGGTCTATTTCGGTCAGTCGACTGAAGCGGCCGGAAACTCCGACCGGCAAAGAACCCAGATGGATGGCTTCGTTATGAAACCGCTGTTCGACCATCTCGCGGATGTCGCTGACATAAAATGTCGCCATCGACGTGGGCCCATTGGCATTGGCCGCTTGCCAGTGGACCAGTCCGACTGGCTGGCTGGCCGGCACCTTCAACGTAGCTGGTATTTCCCGGGCAATGGGGAGCGCGGTTGTATAAATCCGGGGTCCTTCCCAGTAGGGTCGCGGGGTGACCAGAAATTCTCCCGGGGCACCCGTAACCTGGAGGTTGAGTCCGGACGCGTGGACAAAAAACTGCATGTCCGGAGTGAAGTTGTACCCTCCGAGCTGGACATCGGTCGTCGTGCCACGCTCCACCGCCGGCGGGAACAGATATCCCAGCTCCGGAGCTTGTCCCGGCACGCTGGTCGGCCAGCTTGCCCACAGGACGATGCATGCGACTTTCAGAAGGTGGTTCATGTCAGGCCAGCAGTTCATGGATCGTCTTACCACCGTTCACCAGTGGGACCGGACGGCCAAGCTGGTCAGGATAAACTTTGCCTGGATTGATTCCCATTTGGCTGAGGATCGTATGGAGCAGGTCCTGGATGCTGTAAGGAGTCGTTGTCGGATAACTGGCCGTTTTGTCGCTGGCCCCGATCACGATACCCGGCTTGGTACCCCCCCCGGCAAAAATGACCGTCTGGCACATCGACCAGTGGTCACGACCGGCGTCCTTGTTGATCCGTGGCGTGCGACCCATTTCCCCCATCATCACGACCAGTGTCTCATCCAGCATTCCCCGTTGCTCGAGATCTTCGACCAGGGCGCTGAAAGCCTGGTCCGTAGGTGGCACCAGAGCTTTCTGGTGGCCGGTAAAGTTGTCGACATGCGTGTCCCAACTGCCATGGGAAATGCCGATGAAGCGAGCACCTGCTTCGATCAACCGGCGACCAAGCAGCGAGCACTGGCCGATCGATGTCAGCCCGTAACGCTGACGGACCTTGTCATCCTCGTCCTGGATTCGGAACGCCTTCCTGGCTTCCGGGCTGGTAGCCAGCTGCAGTGCTTTCTCGTAGTAAGTTTTCAGCGTTGCTGCCTTGCCGCTCCCCTTTCCCCCTGCTCCCAGCGCATCGGCCCGATTTCGCAGTGCGTTGCGGCGGTTAAATCGCTCGGTATTAATTCCCTTGGCCGTATTGAGGTCACGAACTTCGAAAGCCGGGTCGACCGGATCGTTTTCGACGGTAAAGGGTGCATAGTGCGGCCCGTAGAAACCAGGGCCACCTGGTCCCATCGGTTCAGGGACTTCGATGTAGGGGGGTACCGCTCCGCGGTGTCCGAGTTCCCGCGAGATGATCGATCCGAGGGAAGGATAGTGCGAATTAAATGGAATCCCCTTGGCTTGCCCGTCCGGGAAATTCGGTGGGTAACCGGTCAGGACCCAGTGCCGACCGGTTTGGTGGGCATTATCGCGGTGACTATGACTGCGGAGGATGGCGAACTTGTCGACGATCTTTGAGCAGTGAGGCAAGATCTCGCCGATCTGGGTTCCGGGTACGCTGGTCGAAATCGGGTTAAAGGGGCCACGGATCTCGGCCGGCGCAGCCGGTTTCAAATCCCACATGTCGATGTGACTGGGACCGCCTTCAAGCATGATGAAGATACAGGACTTGACCTTCGCCTTCTTGCCACTTGCGGCATTCGCCTCGAGGTGCAAGAGAGCTGGCAGGGAGAGGCCTCCCAGTAATCCGGTCGCTCCCACGGTCAGGGCATCCCGGCGAGAAACCTTGTTGCATTGTCGTTCTGGCTTGCCAAAGGGAATGGTAAACATGATGGTCCTTGTTCGCTGGAAAGCTGGGTGTTAATGATTCAGAACAAATTCTCGGGTATTCAGTAGTGCCCACATGATATCTTCTACAGCCGTGCGGCGGGCTATCCCCTTGGCATCAAAAGCTGTTCGCATCAGTGCCAATTCCT
>JAPYUD010000353.1:0-4403 GCA_029936215.1 Pirellulaceae bacterium
ACTCCGTGGTGCACATGCTGGAAATGCCAGACCCGCTTGCCGGTTTCCGCATTGACACAGACCAGGCTCTCTCCGAAAAGCCCGTCCCCGTGCCTGTGGCCGCCGTACCAGTCATTGGTCGGGGTACCGAGTGGCAGGTAGACATATCCCAGCTCCTGGTCGGCGCTCATCAGCGTCCAGCAGTTGGCATTCCCGGTGTACTTCCAGGAGTCTTTTTCCCAGGTCTCCACACCAAATTCTCCTGCCTCCGGGATGGTCTTGAAAACCCATTTCTGTTCGCCGGTGCGGACATCAAATCCCCGCACGTCTCCCGGTGGCATTTCCTTGTGCGTGGGGCCGTCACTGATCGATGAACCGACGACAATCGATCCGCGGCATACGATCGGGGGTGAGGTGACGGCATAAAGTCGCCGGGAAACGGTCCGCCGGAGCCCCTTGGTCAGATCGACTCGCCCCTTCTCACCAAACTCCAGGATCGGTTCCCCGGTACTGGCCGCCAGGGCGACCAGGTGCGCATCACCGGTGGCAATGTAAACACGCTTGTCGTCACCGTCTGCCCAGTAAGCCACCCCACGATGTACAAAACCCATGTTCGTGGGCCGACCTGCTTTCCAGCTTCCCGTGTCATGGCTCCAGATTTCCTTCCCGGTGACCGGGTTGATGGCAATCACGTCACAGTGAGAGCTGGAGACATAGAGCACGTTGTCGATCAAGAGCGGTGTTGGTTCATAGGCAAAGCTGCCAAGCCGCCGGTTTTCCTTGATCCTGGCGTTTTCGGGAGAACCCCAGAACCACTGGGTTTTCAGCGTCGAAACATTTTCTGCCGTGATCTGGTCAAGTGCAGAGTACTTGGTGCTCCCCGCGTCTCCCCCGTAATAGGGCCACTGGCCGTCGGCGGGTCCCTGCTGGGCAGTGAGTGATGCTGAACCGGCCAGGAGAACGGTCATTGCCACAGCAGCAATTCGAGATGTCCAGCTTCTACTCATGATCTTTTTCAGTTGGACGTTTCAATCACTTGCCGTTAGAGGGAGAGTGTCATCGTAAACCACTCCAGTGGAGTCGCCAAATAACCGCCGGGAAAAATCGGGTTTGGATCGATTCTTCTCTTCTCCCGGCACACCCGGTATTGTCCTGGCGGACTCCATGTGTGACAGCCTGCAGCGGCGCGGCTTAGCGTGAGGAGACGCTGGTGATCTCCCGGCGCGTGCGGCGGAGCTTCTGGTCCATGCGAAGCGTGTAAGCGACACCGTTGAGCAGGCGAGTCTCTCCCGAGTAGACGTAATGGCTCTCGCTCTCGTCCTTTTCAGCCTGGATAACGCTCACACACTGAACGCTGGCGTACCAGCTTCCCGCGGAAAGTGATTTACGGAGCGTCTTGCGGTGCCCCTCTGAGACATCAGCAAAATCAGCCTGGCCCTGGAAAGCGGGTGCCTCTTTCCGGAGGAACAGCGAGTAGTCAATTCCCGCCTCTCCTTCCAGCGTGATGGATACGCGCGTCCCGCTGGCAGCGACTTCAAACCGGAAGTGATGGTACTGGCGATCTCCGATCCGGGTGTGCGCGGGATCATCGTCGCTGGTCTCTCGATTCATCACACGAGTTTCTCCCGCAAGCAGCGTTCCCTTGATGGTCGGTGTGCCGACGCCATCGAGTGCATAGAGGAAACAGGCCTCGGTCAATTCGAGCCTTTCCCCCTCGGCGATTCCCTCCGGGTGGGAACCAATATTGATAATCCGACCCTCCTGGGGTTTTGCCTTGTAGGCCCAGATGGCAGCTCCCTCGTGTGGCCGCTTCCCCGGTGTGTCGTAGGTGGCCAGGATCTCGGTGTCCGCCAGGTGCGGGCCCTCCTTGAGCGAGAGCCAGTTTCCGTTGTTGTGGTAGATATCCGCCACGTACTGGTCACCGCCAAAATCACGGTACCTGGTAAGCGGCGATTTTTCGGGGATCGCGTGCCCGACCCGTTCTTTCTTGAGACCGGTGTTACTGGTGTTGTACGGGAAGATGTGGAGGTAGCCGAGCCGCCGGTCCTCGCGAGCATCCACGTTGCGGCCGCTAAGGAAAGAGCCTGCGCAGCTGCCACAGTAACTTCCACCAGCCCGGTAAAACTGGCGCAGCACCTGGCGGCCGGAGAGCTCGAGTGACTTGCCATGCAGTGTTGCTCCACCGCCGTTGACGTATAGCATGCGAAACCTGGGTGCCCCGTCCGGGTAAAGCAAAACCCCGTTGGTATCCTGCTCGCTGCCGCTGTAGAGTCTCGTCTGGATCTCGGCATCCTTCCCGGCGTAGTACTCGTACGACAGTCCCAGCGACTCGGCAGCTGGTAGCGTCTTGCGGCTACTCAGGTTCACCCCACTGCTCATGAAGAGATCCTTGTAGAACCCGGGCGTGGTCGTTTCCTGGGCAGCGGCAAAAGGGGCTGCCGCGAGCAGCAGGCAGCCGAGTAGAAGTGAATTCAGGAATTTCTTCATCATTCTGGATCTTTCAGGCAGTGGTTAGATCTCTCCATGATAGGCAGTTACCACAGTTGTTGGGAAGCAATTCGTGCTCCCTCGGCAAGCGCAGCAAACTTGGTCCAGACAATCGAGGGGTGAATTTCCGGCTCGGTATTGGCAAAGGATGAGAATCCGCAGTCGCTCCCGCCAATCACGTTTTCCCTGCCTACCACGCTGGCAAATCGAACAAGCCGCTGGGCAACCAGTTCCGGGTGTTCGACCAGGGGGGTGGAGTGCGAGATCACACCAGGCACCAGGATCTTTCCGTCGGGAACCTCGACATCCTCCCAGACCTTCCACTCGTGCTCGTGACGCGGGTTGCCGGCCTCGAAGGAATAGGCCCCGGCATTGACTCGCAGCATGATGTCCACAATGTCCGCAAGGTTCATCTCGTGCACGCGCGGGCCGATGTTGATCCCGTAGCAGGTATGGAAGCGAACTCGTTCGGGAGGAATATCCCGCAGGGCATGGTTCAGCACCTCGACACGCTGCTCGGCCCAGCGGCGACAGCCTGCCACGTCGATGTCGGGCCGGGAAATGTAGTAAGTCAGCAGGCGCGGGTCGTCGACCTGCAGGAGTAGTCCCGCATCCACGATCGCCTTGTATTCCTCGTGCATCGCGTCGGCAATGGCCTCGAGGTACTCTTCCTCGCTGGCGTAGTACTCGTTTGCCTGCTGACCTTCAATGTCCGATGGCGAGATGGCGGTCATGAAAACTTCTTCCGCTGCCACTTCCGCCGCTGCCGCCTTGATCGTGGCAATGTCCCTCTGGAGTGCCTCCTGCCCGGTATAGGTGAGCGGGCCCGTGCAGACCAGCTGTACCGGGCTGGCGACGATTCCCTCGCGGTACCGCTTGTGTGCCTCGTAGAATTCCGGAAAGGCAAGGGTCTCACGGGACTCTTTCCAGAGATCCTCCCCTTCCTCGTCACGAGCCTCGAAACCACTTAACCGCTCGGAGACGTAAGTCAGGAAACTTGCCTTGCCCTGTTCCCCGTCACAGATCACATCGATCCCCGCCTCGCTCTGGCGGCGAACGACGTCCCCCACGGCCTCCTGGACGAGGGCCTGGAATTGCTGCTCGTCATGCTCCTCACCCCGCTGCCTGGAGAGCATGGACTCGAGTAGTTCCTGGGGACGCGCCAGGCTGCCCACGTGCGTTGTCAAAAAGCGGTCGTTACTTCTTTGCATCGGTTATGTCCTGGCAGTTACAGGCGGTCGGCGGGTTTTCGCTGGAACGGATTCTCGTCTGCCTCGAGCTTGTAGCCCATGCAGGGAGGGATCGGGGCATCGGGGTCGTTGGAGAAGAGATTCCAGCGGCGATGGAATTCCCGCACGATCTCCTGGTTGAAAATCGCGGGAGCCACGAATCCGCCACCCCCGCTGCGGTTGAGGTTGAAGTGAATATGGGACTTCTCGGCCAGCTTCACGTTGTTAGGCAGGTACATCCTGGCGATCACATCCCCTTTCTTGACGCGGTCGCCCGGTTTGACCATCAGGAAGGGGCGGTAAAAGTCCTTGTCGCCCGGATTGATGAAGGGCTCGATGCTGTAATGAAAGGTAATGGCGGTATTTCTCTCGCGAGCGAATGCGAGGCCGATCCCGTATCGCTCGTTGGCGACCCGCTCTTTGAGCGCCGGTTCAAACATCTCACGGAGCCGGAAGGAGTAGTCGATCCGCGTCACCACGCCGTCCGCCACGGCATAAATAGGCGGGTAGGAATTCACCTTTTCTACCTGGAGTGGCAGCCTGTCAAGCGTGAAATAGACGTGCCCTCCCGTGTGGGGACGTTCGGCCCGCCGGCCGCGATAGGGATGCCCCCGTCGGACGCTGGCCAGGTCGACAAGGAAGCGGTCGGATGGGTCGGCCTGGAAAGTGGTGATCGCAGGCAACGTGGCAATCACTCGGGCCATCTGG
>JAPYUD010000354.1:0-4392 GCA_029936215.1 Pirellulaceae bacterium
GTAATGACCATTGGCATTGGCCCCGCAAACAAGCACATGTCCATTATGTGCCATCAGCGTCAACTGGCCTCCACCAATCCCCACTCGGCTGCAGTCGGTCACGTCGACGGCCCGGGACCAGAGCTGCTCCCCGGTGCCGGCGTCGATCGCCACTGTCAGGCGGACATCCAGTTTCTTCAGTTCCTCTTCCTTCTTCTTGGCTTCCTCCGGCCCCAGGTTCTTCAACGCCTCCTTGTCCTGGCGCAACAGCGCCTCTCGCTGGGCACTGGAAATCGAGCTGTCAATAAAGAAGACACGCCCCCGATCGATGGCAATTGTCACATGCAACACGTTCTTGCCGCGATAGAGCCATCGTTGCTTGCCTGTTTCGACGTCGTAGGCAAACAGCGAATCGGTTTCATTATCGACCGTGTGCCCGCGTCGCCGAAGCGATGCAGCCAGTTCCTTACGAACCGTGCTGGTCCCGATCAGGAGTCCGTCAGACTGGGCGATATAACCCCAGATCCGTGGCACCGAGTCATCGGACTGGGGCGCCTTGAACTCGTTGAGGATTTTCCCGGTGGCTGCCTCGTACATGGTGCAGGTGTCGTTGACGGCAACAAACACGGCATCATCACTTGCCGCCAGGTTGCTTGTCTCCTCGTTATTAAAGACACCTGTCCTTAGCGCTCCCGGGTTCTTCGCTTCCCAGAGGAACATGCCGTTGTAGGCGTCATAGCACATCACGCTGTCAATGCCCTGGATGAACATACGGCCATTGGTCGAGAGAGGTGCCGAGGCTCCCTCATGGCGATTGACCATCTGGCTGGGACCGGGATCCCCGTACCAGAGGATCCCCAGGCCACCCTTGAGGCGATGGTCATCGCTGGTCATCGTGTTCGCCACGTTTCCATACTGGTGGGACCAATCCCCGGCACCGGGCAACTTGCCGCGAGTGAGCGTGGCCAACAGCCCCTCTTCTCCAGGAAACTGCTGCAAACGCGTCTGTGTCGCCTCCATCCCGATTCCTGCCAGCCTGCTGACAAGCTTCTCCTGGGTCAGACCATGCTCCTTGGCCGCCTCGGTCGGCACGGCAAAACAGACGACGCCGCCACACGGCTTGACGATCCGCGTCCAGCCATCATTTTCCACCGGCACGCTGCCGTACCGGATCAGGCTATCGGAGACAACCAGGTTGGCAAAGAAGTTGGAAACCGGCATCTCATCGGGGTCTGCCTGCAGAATGGTGATTCGTGACCCATGCAGCCCGGCCCGGTCAAGTGCTTTCCTGGCTGCCAGTGCCTTGGCAGGATCTGGCTCCACCCCGTAAATGCGGAGTGTACTGCGGCGGGCCAACTCGTAGGCCAGCCTCCCTTGCTCACTTCCCAGGATCACGCAGAAACCTCGTTGCTGACCACTACGCGCCAGGATCGACTTGGCTGCCTGTTCATAGATCGCTGTCCACTTGTCACGCGGATAGGGGTTCTCGACATACTCGCGAGGCCACTGGGCGGGCTTTTCTTTCACCCGTTCCTTTTCAAGAA
Organism: Pirellulaceae bacterium; assembly: GCA_029936215.1. Lineage (GTDB taxonomy): Bacteria > Planctomycetota > Planctomycetia > Pirellulales > Pirellulaceae > SAT2750. The sequence continues at coordinate 1,524 of JAPYUD010000354.1, forward strand.
ATCCGTAGATCTTTCCCTTGTCGGTACTGACCAACAACCGTCCCTCGCTGGCAACCAGTCCCACCGCATCCCCCTCGACCTCGGCCTGCCAGACCTGTTCTCCTGTTGCCACATCAAAGCTGGCAACTTTTCCCTGGCCACCGGCAACCAGCAGGTTACTGGTAACGATCAACGAGGAGCCCAGCGGGCTCTCGGTTTCCCAGAGTGATCCGACCTGGCCAAGTTGCTTGATCTTTGTTTCCAGTGCCTGCACCTGGGCCGTGTAATCATCGGCATCGAGTTCTTTGCGTTTGCGTTTCAGCGTCGACAGGTCCAGGTTCAGTTTCTGCCTTTCGATGGTTGCCTTGGCATGTGCGACCCGGTCAATCGCCACGATTTTCTTCTCCGTGGCAACGAATCCCCGGTCACCGGAAACCACCAGCTGCCGGCCGTCAATCCAGGCAAAACCGACCGAGCCGGATTCCTGGTCCAGGGCCAGAAAATGCTCGGCCCCAGCAGAGTAGATCTGTCCATCAGCCAGCAGCGCCCGGGAACTTCCCACCACCCCACCGGCGCTCGATCGCCAGCTATGGCTACGTTGATGAAGCTCCTCACCGGTTTCTCTCAGGAAGGCAGCCGGCAGGGAACGCCCGGACGGTACAAAAAGGTATTTCTCGTTTGCCAGCAGGTAGCCCTGTGGCGAGAGGGGGTTGCGGCCGGCATCTTCCTGGCTGATATGGTCGTTTCGCCAAACAAGTGCGCCGCTGGTGGCATCACGTGCCACCAGGTAAATCGTCTCGTGGGGAAAGACACCGGCCCCGAAATAAGCGATGCCATCATAGATCACCACCCCGGTTCGTACCGGCCAGCGGGAAATCAGCCGACCCCGCGCCAGCAGTCTCTCGTCACGCAGCGACGCCTGGTCCTTCCAGACCACCGAGCCATCCTTTGCCTGCAGGCAGTAGACGAAACCGTCATCCGAACCGAAATAGACCTTCCCCTGCCAGATCGTCGGTGCCAGGCGAATTGGGCCCTCGGTATAAAACGACCAGAGCATTTTTCCACTGGCAGCATCCCTGCAATAGAGGTTGTGGTCCACCGACGACCCAAAAAAGACGCGCCCATCGGCGGCGACCGGCTGCAGGGCTCGATCAAAGGCAACCCGGTGACGCATCACCTTCCCCTCAATGGGAGCCTGCCGGGGTCCGGGAAAAGCAAGTTCCGGGGCAACCGGAGTGGAATAGACCCAGGCCGGGGCAAGTCCGCGAGGCAAGGCCTCAACGGTCCCACCGTCCCGCGCGTTGTTCTGCAGGTAGGTGGGCCAGTCGGCGGCAAGGCTGGACGAAACAAGGCAGAGCACGAGCGTCAGTAGCGATTGGAGGCAACGGTACATGTGTCGGGGCTCTTTCCAAAAAAAATAGTGGTTGTATTTGCCGGGCAGCCGAACCGAAGAATCCGCTGTCACCGGGTCCATGATAACAGATGCCTAGTCCGTTTACTCACTACAATCGGACTCTTCTGCTCTCCAAAGCGGACTGGAATCACCGCCAGGAAAGGACGACTTCTGGCCAAGCTGCCATAGCAGAAATAAGATGGTACAGAGGCGGGAATGCCCGCCACCGTATCATCCCTGCCATTCTCATCCTGCTCATGACAAAGCTGATCGTTACCGGGGGTGCCGGCTTCATCGGCAGTTGCCTTGTCCGCCAGTTGCTGCGCGAGACCGATGCACAGGTGGTGGTGCTCGACAAGCTCACCTATGCCGGAAACGTCGAATCACTCAGGGACCATGCTACTGACGGCCGCCTGGTCTTTGTCGAGGGAGACATTTGCGACACGGCACTGGTCCCGGCACTGCTGGCAGAACATTCCCCGTCTGCGATCATTCACCTGGCCGCTGAATCGCACGTCGATCGCTCGATCGACGGGCCCTCGGTCTTCGTCCAAACCAATGTCCTGGGGACATTCAACCTGCTCGAATGCTGCCGGGCCCACTGGCAGCAACTGGAACCGGCGGCTGCCGACCAGTTCCGTTTCCTGCACGTCTCCACCGACGAGGTCTATGGCAGCCTTGGCGACGAGGGGTTCTTTCACGAAACGACTCGCTACCAGCCCAGCTCCCCGTACTCCGCTTCCAAGGCGGCCTCCGATCACTTCGTGCAGGCCTACCATCACACCTACGGCCTGCCAACGCTGCTGACCAACTGCTCGAACAACTATGGCCCTTACCAGTTCCCCGAGAAGTTAATCCCGCTGATGATCCTCAACTGTGTGGAAGGCAAACCGCTGCCGGTCTACGGGGACGGCCAGAACGTGAGGGACTGGCTGTACGTCGAGGATCACTGCCAGGCCCTCCGCCAGGTTCTGGCAGAAGGCACGGTGGGAGAGGTCTACAACATTGGTGGTAATTGCGAACGCACGAACCTGGAGGTGGTCGAGGCGATCTGCCAGGCCGTTGAAAAAATACACCCCGACCTGCCACACGCGCCGCTGTCAAAGCTGGTCACTTTTGTCGACGACCGGCCAGGCCACGACCTGCGTTACGCGATTGACGCCGGCAAGATCCGGGACCAGCTTGGCTGGTTACCGAGTGAGGATTTTGAAACAGCACTCGAAAAGACGGTCCGCTGGTACCTGGAGAACGAATCCTGGGTGAACAACGTACAAAGTGGTAGCTATCGCAGGCAGAGGCTTGGCCTGCAGGCAACGGACCCGGGGCCCCAGGAAGACTAGGACAAGACGATGCAACGCCCATCTTTTTTTAACAAGGGGATCATCCTGGCCGGGGGCTCGGGAAGCCGGCTCTACCCGTTAACACGGGTGATCAGCAAGCAGTTACTGCCGATCTACGACAAGCCGATGATCTACCACCCCCTCTCCACCTTGATGC
>JAPYUD010000355.1:0-4371 GCA_029936215.1 Pirellulaceae bacterium
GTCTTCACTCCATTGCCAGATAGATTAAAGGGGTTTTCCCACAAATGCCAGTAGTTGAGGAAATAAAGTTTCCGCAGGAAAAAGGCAAAAAGGGAAATCGCGGGAGCAGAATGCGGTTTTCTGGTCCAGTTGCCGCTCTCGTTGAGCAAGCAATTTGCGCAGTTGTTCAGAATAGGGAGCTGCATGGATAGCCAGTTGCTCGTTCAACTGTTGAAGTTCCTGGTGCCAGGCTGGCCGATCCTGGGGGTCCACCTGCTGATGGACATGGAACTGCTTGCCCTTCACCAGCGACCGGATCTGCTCGATATCTGAAAATTCTGAAAGCTGTTTTTTTTCAAGCAGTGAAGCCAGGTAGACATCAGGAGAAAACTCGCTGTCACGCAATTGCTGGCGAACCTGGCTAACCTCCTCCTTGCTGACCGGGGGTAATTGGAGTGGCAGAAGAAAAGTGGCAGAAGCGACCACGAAACCTGGAGCTGGCATGCCGAAGAACCTCTCGATGATGACATCGGTAAGCCGATCGTAGCGGGCTCCTCCCACGCCATGGAGGAAGATATTGGACAGCACCAACCGGCAGAACATGGTTGTAACCACCGCCCGGGGCCTGAAGCGGATCCCTTGCTGCTCGACATGCTCGAAGGCTGTCAGGATGTCATGCTCCTGGCCGGCAGGTAATTCCGGCAGAGAGAAACGAGTCTCTTCCAGATCACTGACCATGATCCGGTCATTCTCGACTTTCGTGTATGCTCGCCTCCGCCGGGGAGCGGTTGAAGTCCATATCCAGAATGGTATTTCCTGCCAGCCGTCATCCTCGTTTAGCTCCGGAAAAGGATGAGACCGGCTGCGAATTCGCCGGGCCTTTCGATATTCTGCAAGGGAGTCGTTGTGGATTTCCCGGAATTGCCTGGCCTGCTGGATAAGCATGGTGCTGAACAACCGGAATATCGGGAACTGGCAAATTTCACTAAATGGCAACTCCAGTGTTTTGAGTCCCAGGTCGGATTCCAGCAGATGTCGTGCACGGGCAAGGAGTTGTCCGATGTTTTGTGTTTCCTCGATTCCTTCGACAACATGCTTCCAGAGATCATCCAGCAGGGGGTGCCTGAGCCAGTTTCGACCAGCCTCGGCAACCCGATCCGGGAAGGAGAGAAGCATCTCCCGGTCCACCACGGACCATTCCTCGTAAGGGACTGGTTCATCAAGGTGATCGATGGCGACCGTTGCCAGGTGAGGGGATTCCGCGTCACCGGAAGGAACCTGGATAGACCCATCCCCCTGGATGTCGTTGTCAATCAGGAGGTTAATGGGGGTTGCTCCCTCGGCTTCCGCCAGGCGGCAGAGCAGGAAGTTCTTGAACCAGACACCCGGATGAACCAGGCCAGGCTGATGCCCGGAGAGGATGACAGGAGCTTCACCGTTGTTTTCCGGAAGCGAGTCCTGGGCGCGGTAACGGCGGCTGTACTGCCAGGCTGCATCAACCAGCTGAGAACGACCGTCTCTGGCCATCTGCTGAAAATCCTGGCTGGCGAAAAAGGGAGTTTGCCAGTTCTCCTGCAGGCGAATGTTCTCTTGTAGCAGGCCTCCAAGCTCTTCGACTGGCGGATGAACCAGTAACTCGCCATGTTCACCGGGAACATGAATGTCCGCCCCCTGGATATTCCCGTCATCGCCCATGATCTGGTTTCGTGCCGTCTATTCCGGTTCCTGATAACAGGTTGCCCCAGTCAGGATGTCCTCGGCCCCTTTCCTTGTCGCCAGGATGCTTCGATCAAGGACCAGGTGATAGTATTGCAGGCGTGCAGCCGCTTCTTCCAGGACCCCACCAAAACTGCGAGATTCGTCCAGGTAGATCAGTGGGATTGGTAGCTCCTTGATCCGCAGACCATGGTGAACCGCCTGCACCCACAACTCCAGTGGCATCGCGTAACCATCCTCGCTGACTTCTATTTTCTTGATCGCATCAACACGGTATGCCTTGAAACCACAGAAAGCGTCAGTCAGCTCCAGCTTCAACCGCCGGTTCAATTCGGCCAGTACCTGCTTGTTGACCTGCATCCGCTCAAAAGGAGGCTCGGTATCCCCCTCGAATTTTTGGAGATACCGGCTTCCCGAGACGATGTCCGCTGACTGGCAGGCAGCAACAAATTGTGGAATGCGCAGCGGTTCGTGTTGACCATCACAGTCGATGGTGACCACCACTTCATAGCCATGTTCAATCGCGTACTGAAAGGCGGTTTTCAGGGCAGCACCGTAACCACGGTTTTGCTCATGACGAACCACCTGCACGTTTTTGTGCTGATTGACTCGCTCACTTGTCCCGTCCGTGGAACCGTCATCGATCACCAGGATCCTGTTGCTGTACTGGCTCACGGCATCCAGTACTTCATCGACGTACTCGATCTCGTTGTAGACGGGAAGAGCGGTGAGAAAATGGTCGGGCATGGTGGGCGAAATCCGGGAGCGAGAATCCAGCTGGTATTTTATGGCTGCAGGCAGTCATCGGCAACGCACCTGATCCGAGCTAACAGCAGGTTTACCCTGTGCTCTCGGAAGAGTTGGTTACCCAGCGGAGAGGGTCTGATTCCCTGCGACTGGCGAATGTCTCCAGGTCGGGTAGTTTTTCGGCAATCTCGAGTGCCAGCCGCTCAAGGGCGAAACGCTCGCTGGCAAAGTGACCGGCCAGGATAATCGCGAGCCCGGCTGCTTCTGCCTCCAGGCAGTCATGAAATCGGGCCTCGCCGGTCACCAGCAGGTCACAGCCAGCCTTTCGTGCTTCTTCCAGTAACCCACCTCCACTTCCACATGCAACTGCCGCACGCCGGACCTGCCGGTCGGTTTTCCCGACAACCTGGACCTGGGGGGTATCCAGGAAATCGGAAACCAGGCTTGCCAGCTGATCCAGCGAGAGAGGAGGGTCAAGCTCACCAACACGACCTGTTCCGATCAGGTCGTTTCCCCCTGGAGCCGGTAGCAGCGGCCTGACTTGGATCAGCCCGATCCCCTCTGCAAGTTGCTGGTTGATGCCTCGCTCGCTGGAGTCGAAGGCCGTGTGCGAACTGTAGATTGCCACGCCTGCTTCGATCAACTGCAGTAGAAGTCGTCCAGGGGTCGATTCGGTGGTCAGCCGTCGCAACTCCTGGAAAGGCAGCGGATGGTGAGTGATAATCATCTGCACTCCCTCCTCTACCGCTTCCGCAGCACTGGCCGGCGTGATCGTCAGGCAGGTCATCAAGCGTTTGACCTGGCGAGAGGACTCGCCTACCAGCAAGCCAACATTGTCCCATTCTTCTGCCAGCTGGTGGGGGGCAGATTGCTGGAGCACTTCACAAACAGAAGCGACGGATGCCATCAGCAGTTCTCCACTGGAGACGGGGGGTGTTGTCCGGGGGGCATCATACCTGCTGTTCACCCTCCTTGCACGGCTGTCCGCTTCCTGACATGGTGATGGCTGGGATTTCGAGTGGCCTTCCCGGGATGGGGTTGATGTTGCAGGTAAGAATCGCGGTGGATCTCTCCAGTCTCCACCAGCCGTTACGAAAGTCACTTGGGATTGCCTCGGAGCTGGGAGCGGAAGCAGTGCAACTGGATGCCAGGGGGGAGATCTTCCCGGGCCGGCTCTCACAGACGGGGATTCGCCACCTTCGTCGTCTGCTTGACGACCTGAATCTCCGCGTGGCTGCTCTCTGCTTCCGGACCCGCCGTGGCTACAACGTGGCCGAACAGCTTGACCAGCGAGTGGAGATGACACGCCAGGTGATGCAACTGGCTTATGACCTTGGGAGTCGCGTGGTGACCAACCATGTCGGGCAGGTTCCTGGTGAGCCGGGGGGGCCAGGATGGGACCAGCTTGTCGATGTCCTTGCACAGCTTGGTCGGCACGGCCAGCACGTGGGTGCGGTGCTGGCTGCCACCAGCGGGAGCGAGGAGCCGGCCCATATGAAACAACTCCTGGAAGCCCTTCCTGAAGGGCTGATTGGTATCGACCTGGATCCCGGCCAGCTGATGATCAACGGGTTTTCCCCGAGTGAATTTAGCCGCCTGCTTGCTTCCCAGGTTGTACACGTGCATGCCAGTGATGCGGTTCGCGATCTTGCTCGTGGACGGGGAGAGGAAACGAAGCTGGGCCAGGGGAGCGTTGATTTTGCTGAAATCCTCGGCTTGCTGGAACAACAAGGGTATGATGGTTACTTCACCGTTGGCCGACAGTCGGCCACGCATCCGGTGCTGGAAGCCAGGGAAGCAATCCAGTACCTGAGAGCCTTGTAGGGAGACAAGAAGATTGGCCCGTGGGGTCAGGGTTGTTGTTGAACAGGGAGTTTAGATCATGAGACGTCCAGTGCCTGGAATCGCTGCTGCCTTGACGATCCTGCT
>JAPYUD010000356.1:0-4357 GCA_029936215.1 Pirellulaceae bacterium
CTGTAGGACTTTACCCGTCGGTCAATACTCGTCGCCTCAAAAACACCGATCAGGATCGGAAATTGACGGTCACCATTCACCTCGCGCAGGTAGATCACCTGGTGATCATTGATCTCGCTAATAATGATCCTCGATAACCGCATTTGTACGGGCATGAGTCCTGCTCCTCTGGCAACTGGCAGTAAAACCGTCCGTCGGTACTGGTATTATAGGTCACGAGACCCATCGGGCCAGTAAAAATTTCCCGATCTGCTAGTACTCACTTGCTTTTTCCCAAGCGGGCAAGTGCTTCTTCAACAAGCGCCAGTTCCTGCTTGATTTTTCCCAGGCTTTCTCGTTCCCGCTCGACCACTTCCGCCGGGGCACGATCCACGAACTGTTGATTACTGAGCTTCTTTTCCTTGCCACTTATCTGGCCGCTTAATCGCTCCTTGAGTTTCTGGTTTCTCTCGATCTCGGCCTCCACATCGATCAGGCCCATCAGGTCCACGAAAACCTCCAGATCCTGAACTCGCACGGTGGCATTGTTCTCCGGCACAGCCACATCGGGTCCCCATCCAACCGACGTGGCCCCGGCCATGGTGACAAAGAAACCGTCCATCGGTTTTAGCAGGTCGGCCACTTCATCTCGGCAACGCACGGAGAACTCGATCGATTCACGTGGACTGAGCCCCTGCCGGGAGCGAATCTCACGGACGGCGCCAAGGACCTGCTGGAAGAGGGCAAACTGCTCCTCGATAACCACGTCCCGGTGCGAAGCATCGGGCACGGGCCAGTCGGCTGTCATGATCGACTCGGACTGCTGCAACGGTTCATCCAGTCCCCGTCGTGGTGCTGCCGCTGCCAGTAATTCCCAGACCCCCTCGGTAATAAAGGGGATGACCGGGTGCAGCAGGCGAAGCAACTGGTCCAGGGCATGTGCCAGCACCCGCCTGGCAACCGGGGCAGCCTTGTCGTCCTGGAAACGTGCCTTGGCCATCTCCACGTAAAAGCTGCAGAATTCATCCCAGGCAAAGTCATAGAGGGTGCGAGATGCCTCGGCAAACCGGTACCCCTCCAGGGCCTCCGTGACCTGGCCTGTGACGGTCGCCATTCGGCTTAGCAGCCAGCGGTCCTCGAATGCCAGTTCCTCGTCTGCCACGGCGGCCGGCTGGTAACCTTCCAGGTTGATCAACACGAAACGTGACGCATTCCAGAGCTTGTTACAGAAGTTACGGGCAATCTCAAACCGTTCGCTCACTACCGCACCACGCGGGAGTGCCAGGTCCTCCTCGGAGCGAGCCCACTGGGTCGAAAATGCCTGCTTGCAACTGTCACATTCCACCCGGGGAAGCTCACGGTTCTCGCGAGTCTGGTCTATCGACTGCTGGCAATGAGGACATTCCAGTTGAACGGGCATCCGCACGTCCTGCGTCTCGGTGGTCAGGTAAGCGAGGCCAAAACGGAGTGCATCGGCACCGAATTTGTCGATCACGTCCAGTGGGTCCACCCCGTTCCCCTTCGACTTGGACATCGTCTCCCCGTAGCCATCGAGAATCTTGGGGTGGATAAAGACTTCCCGAAACGGCACATCCTCCATGTTATTGAGTCCCATCAGCACCATCCGCGCCACCCAGAGCGTGATAATATCGCGGCTGGTGATCAGTGTGCTGGTGGGGTAGAAGGTGTCGAGTGCCTCGTTCGACTCGGGCCAGCCCAGGGTACTATGGGGCCAGAGAGCCGAGCTAAACCAGGTATCGAGGACATCCTCTTCCTGGACAAAGCCTCTTTCGACCAGTTGATGTTGTAACTCCGGATGCTCCTCCGGGAGGCAGAGATGCACAGTTGCATGCACCTTTGAGGCATCCTCAACGAGTTCCGACACTCTCGTCAGCTCGTTTTGCTCACTGGTCAATTCCAGCTGGAAACTCAGGTCTCCAGGCACCGAGGCAAGCCATTGCTGGAGATCCTCGAGCTCGCTGCCATCTGCACAGCTGCATGACCAGATAGGAATCCGGTGCCCCCACCAGAGCTGGCGGCTCACGGGCCAGTCCCGTTTCTCACCCAGCCAGTCCAGGTAACCCTTGGCGTAACGCTCAGGAAAGATCTGTACACGGCTGTCCGTTACTGCATCCATCGCTAGCTGGGCCAGTTTGTCCATTTTCACGAACCACTGGTCTGCCAGTAAAGGCTCAATCGGTGTTTTGCTCCGGTCCGAGTGGGCGAGGTCGATTTCACGATCCTCGACCTCTCCCAGCAGCCCCTGTTGATCCAGGTCCGCCACCACCTGCGTGCGGGCCTCGGTTGTCGAGAGTCCCTGGTAGACACCTGCGTTGGCGTTGAGCTGGCCATCCTTCTTTAGGATGTTGATCATTGGCAACTGCTGCCGCTGGCCGACGTCGTAATCATTCGCATCATGGGCGGGCGTGATTTTCACACAGCCTGTTCCCAGGTCCGGCTTGGCCCATTCATCGGTAATCAACGGGATTGGCCGCTCCATCAGCGGGAGCAAAACCTGGCGTCCGTCATTGGCCATGTCCCGCAGCTGCTCGAGCGCGGGGAGCATACTGCTACGGCGCTCGCTGACATTCTCCAGCTGCTGCTCGATCGTCTCCCTCTCCCGCTCTGGCGCCGCAGCAAGTCGCTGCTGGAGTTCCGTTTCCAGCCGATCCAGAGCGGCTGCCGGATCCGGGTGCACCGCGACGGCGGTGTCTCCCAGCATGGTCTCCGGGCGTGTGGTAGCAACCGTCACACGATCGGGCTCCCCGGGGAGCGGATCAATCACCGGGTAGTGGAAATGCCAGAAATGACCTTCCACCATTTCATGGAAAACCTCGTCGTCACTTACCGCTGTCTGCAGGAAGCTATCCCAGTTAACCAGCCGTTTGCCACGGTAGATCAACTGTTTCCTGAATAGATCAAAGAAGGTTGTGCGGACTGCCCTGGCGCAGGTCTCATCAAGGGTGAAGCGTGTACGCTGCCAGTCACAGCTGCATCCCATCTGTTTCAACTGGGAGATGATCCGCTGCTCGTACTGGTCCTTCCAGGCCCAGATCCTCTCCACCAGCTTCTCGCGCCCCAGGTCATGGCGGGTCTTCTGCTCTTCCTCCCTGAGCCGGCGTTCGACCACTGCCTGGGTGGCAATCCCGGCATGATCGGTGCCGGGCATCCAGAGCGTCTCAAACCCCTGCATCCGCTTCATGCGAATGAGGACATCCTGCAGCGTGTTATTCAGTGCATGCCCCAGGTGCAGTGCCCCGGTCACATTTGGAGGGGGGATGACGATCGAAAAAGGTTCCCGCCCTGTCCCGGTGCGAGCTGCAAACAGATTCCTTGCTTCCCAGCTTGCGTAAATCCGCTTCTGCGCACCGGTAAAATCAAATCGTTTTGGCAGATCATTTGCCGAAAAGCTGCTCGTCATCCTCACCTCTCACTCCGAACCCCTGGCGGCGTCGTCCTTGGACAGTTTGTATTCCACAGCGTCTACCAGCGCGATCCAGCTGGCCTCGATGATATTCTCACTGACCCCCACGGTAGACCAGTTTTCCTCGCCGTCAGCGCTCTCAACAAAAACGCGGATACGTGCTGCAGTCCCCGCTTCGGAGTTAACGACACGAACCTTGTAGTCGACCAGCCGCATTTCCTGCAACCCGGGAAAGGTCCCGTTCAGGGCCTTGCGGAGCGCCGCATCGAGTGCATTGACCGGGCCATCCCCCTCCGCCACCTCGTGCCGCTCTTTTCCAGCAACCAGGACCTTGACGGTCGCTTCAGTGACGACCTCATGGTCCTTGTCGGCATCGACCTCGACATGGTACTTGACCTGGTCAAAGTGTCGCTGGAACTGGTCGGCACAGCGCTGCACCAGCAGGTCAAACGAGGCCCTGGCTGCCTCGAACTGGTAACCCTGATTCTCCAGGGCCACGACTTCAGCCAGGATCGACTTCATCAGTTCCGAGTCATCGCTGAGGTCCAGTCCAGTGGTAAGCGCCTGGATATTACTGCGGCCAGAGAGTTCACTCACCAGGATCCGTCGCTCATTACCAACCTTCTGGGGATCCATGTGTTCATAGGACGCCGTATCCCGGGCGATGGCATGGGCGTGCATACCTCCCTTGTGTGCAAAGGCACTCTTGCCGACAAAAGGCTGCCCGTGTCGCAACTGCATATTGGCAATCTCGTAAACAAAACGGGACAGCTCGGTCAGCTGTTCCAGCATGCCTCCATCCAGGACATCAAACTCCTGGAACTTGTAAGCCAGATTGGCGATCACCGAAACCAGGTCGGCATTGCCACACCGTTCACCAATCCCGTTGATTGTCCCCTGCACCTGGATTGCCCCGGCTTCCACACCGGCGAGCGAGTTGGCAATCGCCAGGTC